>JBFMEI010000040.1:0-10539 GCA_040753295.1 Thermodesulfobacteriota bacterium
GGCGAAAGCCATTATAGATCAATATAAAAAGCAGGGAGAAGAAGCCAAAGCCAGAATTTTAAAGGAAGCTGAATCCGCAGCCGAAAAGATCCAGGACCAGGCCAGGCGGAACATGGAGTATGAGCTCAAAGAAGCCTCGACAAAGATTCAGGTGGAAATTATCGAGAAAGCTCTGGCAAAAGCGGAATCCATCATCAAAGGTAAAATCTCTTCCAAGGACCAGGATCGACTCATTGAAGACTACTTGAAAAAGGTGGAGGCACAGTGAAGAATCTGGCAATAGCAAGGCGTTATGCCAAGGCACTTCTGATGATCGGCAAGGAAGATGGCCATGCCGAATCCTACCGTGAAGAACTCAACCGGGTCTTGACTCTGATTGAAAAGGAAAAAGCGCTTGATCGGGCCATAACCAATCCGCTCTATGATGCTGCAGGAAGAAAGAAGGTTCTGGAGCAGGTTATCGGGAAATTGGGCCTGTCAAAAGTCATCGGATCTTTTCTGATTCTGATATTTGAAAAGGGACGGTTCGGATTAATCGGCGACATTACGGAGTTTTATCAGAAACTGGCGGATGAGCTGAAGGGAATTGCCAGGGCAAGCGTCGTCTCCGCAACGGCGATTTCAGCAGAGGCCGAGAAAAAAATCCGGGCGACCCTCTCAAAAATGACCGGAAAGAACGTCATCCTTGACATCAAGGAGGATCCGAGTCTGATCGGGGGCGTTTTAACTAGGGTTGGGGATCTGGTTTTGGATGGGAGTATTAGAACTCAGTTGATAACCATGAGGGAATCTTTAAAAAGGGGTGAGGGTGTCTGATGGAATTACGAGCTGAAGAAATTAGTCAAATTATCAAAGAACAGATCACGGATTTCGACAAAAAAGTGGAATTGAGCGAGACGGGAACTGTTCTGTCCGTCGGTGATGGGATCGCCAGGGTATACGGCCTTGAGAAGGTCATGGCCTTGGAACTCGTGGAGTTTCCGGGCGGCATCCTGGGACTGGTGTTGAACCTTGAAGAAGACAATGTGGGTGTGGCCGTCATGGGAGAGGATATCCACATCAAGGAAGGAGACATTGTCAAGCGAACCAAGCGTATTGCGGAAGTTCCGGTCGGAGAGGCGGTGCTGGGCAGGGTCGTATCTGCGGTAGGCGAGCCTCTGGACGGAAAAGGCCCCATCGATTCCAAACATCATCGACGGGTGGAGATGGTGGCCCCCGGAGTTATTCAACGAAAAAGCGTTCACGAACCCTGTTACACCGGAATAAAGGCCATTGACGCCATGACTCCGGTCGGCCGGGGACAGCGCGAGCTGATCATCGGAGACCGGCAGATCGGAAAGACTGCGGTTGCCGTGGATGCCATTCTGGCTCAGAAAAATACGGACATCTATTGTATCTATGTGGCATGCGGGCAGAAGAAATCGACGGTTGCCCAGGTTCATGCCATTCTCGAAAAATACGGTGCCATGGAATATACCACCATCGTGGCGGCGTGCGCCAGCGATCCGGCGACCCTCCAGTATATCGCCCCCTATGCCGGATGCACCATGGGGGAATATTTCAGGGATAAGGGACAGCATGCCCTGATCATTTATGATGATCTCTCCAAACAGGCGGCGGCATATCGCCAGGTATCCCTTCTGTTGAGACGGCCTCCGGGACGCGAAGCATTCCCGGGCGACATTTTTTACAACCATTCTCGGCTTCTGGAACGGGCCTCCAAGCTGGCCGACAACGCTCCGGAGCTCGATCCTGAACGGTATACGGCCGGTGCGGGATCCCTCACGGCGCTTCCCATTATCGAAACCCAGGCCGGAGACGTTTCCGCCTATATTCCCACCAACGTTATTTCCATCACCGACGGCCAGATCTATCTGGAACCGGGACTCTTTTTTGCAGGTGTCAGACCGGCCATCAACGTGGGGCTTTCGGTCTCCCGGGTGGGCGGATCCGCCCAGGTCAAAGCCATGAAACAGGTTGCCGGTACGCTGCGTCTCGATATGGCCCAATACCGCGAGCTGGAAGCGTTTGCAGCATTCGGGAGCGATCTGGATGCCGCCACGCGCAAGCAGTTGACTCGAGGGCAGAGACTTGTCGAAATATTGAAGCAACCCCAGTATCAACCGCTTCCCATGGAAAAGCAGGTCGCAATTCTTTATGCCGGCACCAGAGGATTTCTGGATGAACTCCCCATCAACGTGCTTGCCAAATATGAAGCCGGGCTTTTTCAATTCATCGAAGAGCGGTATCCCCAGATCTTCAAAGAAATGGCGGAAAAGAAAGCGATTTCTGATCAGCTCGATACGTTGATGAAAAAGGCCTACGCCGAGTATGGCGAGGAGTTCAAGGACACAATTAAGTTATAACCGGTGCCGGGGATGCCGAGTCTTGAATTTTCCACCGACGATTCAAGGCGGATGTGAATTGAACTTGCAACAGCGACATAGGAACGGATTCGTATGGCAAAGCTAAAAGATATCAAACGAAAGATCTCCGCGGTTAAAAAAACCAAGCAGATCACCAAGGCCATGAACATGGTCGCCGCCTCCAGACTTCGTGGCGCGCAGAGTGCGATGGAGTCATTTCGCCCTTATGCGGGCAAGTTTGGAGAAGTTCTCGGGAGCCTGGCCAAAAGAGCAGGGGAGAAAGCGAGCAGTCCGTTGCTGATTTCCCGTGAACATATCGGGAAGATCCATCTTATCCTTTGTACCTCTGACCGGGGGCTGTGCGGCGGATTCAATGCCAACCTCATTGAAAAAGCCGAGTTGTTTCTGAAAGAGAAACGGAAGCAGAATATCGAAGTCACCATCACAAATTTCGGGAAAAAGGGGCGCGACTGGAGCCGGAAAATCGGAATGCCCATTACCAAAGCCCATCTGGGTGTGGTCGGAAGCCGGTTTGGATTTAATGTGGCTTCAACTTCAGGGCGTGAACTGATCGATGGGTTTCTCAACGGAGATTTTGACGAAGTCCATGTCATTTTTGCGGAATTCGTGAGCATGGCCAGACAGACTCCGGTCATCAAACAGCTCCTTCCCATCCCGCCGCTGGAAACCGAAGAAGAGGTGAAGGATACAAAAGCCGGAGCTTATCTGGCTGAGCATATTTGCGAACCCTCCGCAGACGAGGTTCTGGGGGAAATGCTTCCCAGAAGCGTTTATGTTCAGCTTTACAGCGCACTCCTGGAGACATCCACCAGTGAACATGCCGCAAGAATGGCGGCAATGGATAACGCCACAAAGGCGTGTAACGATATGATGGGGAGCCTGACGTTGGCTTATAACAAGGCGCGGCAGGCGACCATTACTGCCGAACTCATGGACATTGTGGGTGGCGCCGAAGCTCTCAAAGGATAAACAGGATCAATAAACTTTCGTATATCGCTTGATAGGAGGTCTGTCGATGGGACAAAACATTGGGAAAATTGTGCAGGTCATGGGCCCTGTGGTGGATGTCGAGTTCGAACAGGGGAATCTGCCGACGATTTATACGGCGCTTCTGATTACCAATCCGGCTATCAACAGCGAGCCGGACAATCTGGTGGTTGAGGTTGCTCAACATCTTGGGGACAATGTCGTCCGAACCATTGCCATGGATGTTACCGACGGCCTGGTGCGGGGCCAGTTGGTCAAAGATACCGGCAAGGGGATTGTCATGCCGGTGGGTGCCGCCGGGCTCGGCCGGGTTCTCAATGTGGTCGGCCGTCCGGTCGACGGATTAGGGCCGGTCAGCATGGAAAAAACCCTTCCCATTCACCGCGCCGCACCGAAATTTACCGAACAGGATACAACCGTCAGAGTCCTTGAAACCGGTGTCAAGGTCATCGATCTCCTCGTTCCCTTTCCCCGGGGAGGGAAGATGGGAATGTTCGGCGGCGCCGGAGTCGGAAAGACCGTCATCATGATGGAAATGGTCCATAACATCGCCATGCAGCATGGCGGGATCTCGGTATTTGCCGGGGTGGGGGAACGGACCCGTGAAGGAAACGACCTCTACCACGAAATGAAGGCTTCAGGGGTTTTACCCAAGGCGGCATTGATTTACGGACAGATGACCGAGCCTCCCGGCGCCAGGGCAAGGGTGGCGCTTTCCGCATTGACTGCAGCCGAATATTTCCGCGATGAGGAAGGACAGGACGTACTCATTTTCATCGATAACATTTTCCGGTTCACCCAGGCGGGTTCCGAGGTTTCAGCCCTTCTGGGCCGCATGCCCTCAGCCGTCGGGTATCAGCCGACATTAGCGGTCGACCTGGGCGAACTGCAGGAGCGGATCACATCAACGGATAAAGGCTCCATTACCGCGGTACAGTGCGTCTACGTGCCGGCAGATGACTTGACCGATCCGGCTCCGGCCACAACGTTTGCGCATCTGGATGGAACCGTGGTGTTGTCCCGGCAGATTGTCGAGCTTGGAATCTATCCTGCGGTTGATCCACTCGATTCGACATCCCGGATTCTGGATGCTTCCTATATCGGCGAGGAGCATTATCGAACGGCCCGGCAAGTCCAGCAGATCCTGCAGAAATATAAGGAACTTCAGGACATCATCGCCATTCTTGGGATGGAAGAACTTTCGGATGAAGATAAGATTACGGTGGCAAGAGCAAGAAAAATTCAGCGCTTCCTCTCCCAGCCGTTCCATGTGGCGGAAGCCTTCACCGGAAAAAAAGGGGCATATGTCAAGATCCAGGATACGGTCCGGGGATTCAAGGAGATCTGCGAAGGAAAGCATGATGAACTGCCCGAGCAGGCCTTTTACATGGTGGGAGGAATTGAAGAAGCCGTTGAAAAAGCCAGGCAAATGGCCGAGGTTAAATAATAAAGAGGGGCGATAATGGCGGAAAAAAATATCAGACTGGAAGTTGTTACCCCTGATAAGATCGTCGTGGATGAAGAGGCGCGGATCGTCATGTCTCCGGGGAGCCTCGGAGAATTTGGCGTCCTTACGGGGCATACACCGTTTTTAACGACCTTGAAAATCGGAGCGTTGCATTACCAGGATGCCAAAGGGACGGAACGGTTTGTCTTTGTCAACGGCGGGTTTGCCGAAGCCCTTCCGGATAAAGTCACGGTTTTGACCGAGTCTGCCGAACGAAGAAAGGATATCGATATTGCCCGGGCTCAGGCCGCCCTGGAGCGCGCTCAGAAAAGACTTGCTGAAGAAGGGAAACGGGCGGATGTCGATTTTTTAAGAGCAAAAGCGGCTTTGGATCGGGCTCTTTTTAGGCTGAAGCTTGCTCAGACGCGGGGAAGCGGTCATTAACACCCGGAATCAGAGCTGTTGCTCATAATATCGGATTGTTCCGGTTTCATGGAAAAGGGGTAAACCATGCTGGTTTATCCCTTTTTTATCAGATAACCCTTTCACCAGATCGGTGGAGCCGATTTTTTCAGAAGTGATCCGTTGTGAAATCCGGTAAAAAACAGATTGCTGCCGTCATTCTGGCTGCCGGCCTTGGAAAACGGATGAAATCGTCCAAGGCCAAGGTTCTTCATGAACTACTGGGAAAGCCTTTGGTGATCTATGTCGTGGAAACGGCCAAGGCTGTGGCGGGTGAAAATATCATCCTCGTCGTGGGAAACCAGGCAGACGAAGTGCGCAAAGCCGTCCTTCAACACACCCCGGCGATATTTGCACTCCAGAAAACCCAGCTGGGGACCGGCCATGCAGTTCTTTCGGCACTTCCGCATCTTCCGCCGGATGTGGAACATGTGGTCATTTTATGCGGGGACGTCCCCTTGCTGGCTGCCGCGACGGTGAAGAGAATGCTGGAAGATCATATTGCATCAGACCGCGATCTGACGTTACTGGGAGTTCGACTGGAGTCTCCCTCAGGCTATGGCCGGATCGTATTCGATGAAAAGGGGGAGGTTTCAAAAATCATCGAAGAAGCCGATGCGACGGACGAGGAAAAGAAGATCTGTATCGTGAATACCGGAACCTACTGCGCCAGACGTTCTTTTTTAACGGATACACTGGAAAAAATTCGGACAGACAATGCCCAGGGGGAATTCTATTTTACCGATGTTGTCCGGATCGGATATGCGGAACGCAGACGGATCGGAGCCGTGGTCGGGTCGAATCCGGGTGAAGTGATGGGAATCAACACTCAGGACGATCTGGAGCGGATGGAAAAGGTCATGAAAACCGGATGCATTGAAAAACCTTGACTTTACATGAAAAAAATGAATAAAAGAGGGATATCAAAGAGGAAATATGTTGAGCGAAAAAAATATTTTAACTCAATTCGATGAAATAGAGAAAAAACTTGAGCAGGTGATGGGGGTTCTCAGAACCCTTGAAGAAAAAAACTCGGAATTAGCCGGTGCAAACGAACGGTTAAGAGAGGAGCTTCAAACAAAGACCGAAACCGAAGCCGCATTCATCAGGGAAAGAGAGTTGATCCGATCCAAGATCAGCGGCATTTTGACGAAGCTTGAGGATATATCGGAAGCTTCCAAATAATTTCATGGGCAGGATAATCAGGACATACGGTCATTTTTGTGGAACAACTGGTAACCATTGAGCTTTTCGGACAGAAGTTTACATTCAAATCCGAATCCGAGGCTGTCGATTCCAAGGAGGTCGTCTCTTTTTTGACCCGTGAGGTCGGAAAGGTGAACGAGCAGCTCAAACAACAACACACGCATATATCGAATTTGACGATTTTACTGCTTGCAGTGCTGAATATCGTCAATGAGCATCTGGAATTAAAAAGAAAATATTCGATTCTTCTTGAAACGCTTTCAAACCGATCTGAAACTCTCATTCAATTACTGGATAATCGCGTGGGATCGAAACAGTCTTCAATGGTGCAAGTCGATATATCATGACGTCAGGTTCCTCGGGTTGATAATGACCGCCCTTTATTGTCCTCCCCAATAATTATCGCCGATTTCGCTTCCGTTATCCTGTTACCGCCCCGGATCAGATCTGAGCCGGAAGGATTTAACACCTGAATCTTACGGGATTCAGATCACAACAACCATTGAAAGCGAGTTGGCTGGAGAAACAACTATGAACGGACTCTATTTTATTATAGGCCTCATTGCCTTTGGCCTGGGCTTTCTGATCGCTTTCTACGTTAAAGGAAGGCTTGTTGCAGAGAAAGAGCGGGCAGCCGAAGATGAAGCAAAACGGATCGTTGAAGATGGGAATCGAAAGGCCGAAACTCTCTTAAAAGAGGCCAAGATCGAAGCCAAAGACCGGCTTCTGAAGATCAAGACGGATTTTGAGGCTGAAACCCACGAGATCCGGAATGAATTGAAGCAAAAGGAAGTCCGCCTTACCCAAAAAGAAGAATATATCGATAAAAAAACAGAACTGCTCGAGCTAAAGGAAGAGGAGCTCGTCCACAAGGAAAAAAGCCTGATTCAAAAGGAAGAAGCGATCAGTGAAAATGAAAAAAGATATCAGGCCATGGTTGAGGAGCAGCGGAAGCAGCTTGAGCGGATATCGGGATTGACGGCGGAGCAGGCCAAGGAACTCCTTCTACGGGCCATGGAAAACGAAGCCCGATATGAAGGGGCGAAACTGATCAAACGCATCGAGGCTGAAACCAAGGAAGAAGCGGATAAAAAGGCCAAAAAAATCATCGCCACCGCCATTCAGAGATATGCCGGAGATTATGTTGCCGAAAGAACGGTTTCTGTGGTTCCGCTTCCCAACGATGAAATGAAGGGGCGGATCATTGGAAGGGAAGGCCGGAATATCCGGGCACTGGAAGCCGCAACCGGAATCGATTTGATTATCGACGATACTCCTGAGGCGGTGATCCTCTCCGGATTCAATCCGGTCCGGCGTGAGGTTGCCCGTTTGACCTTGACCCGGCTGATCGCCGACGGCAGAATTCATCCGGCCAGAATCGAAGATATTGTTAAAAAAGTGGAGCAGGAGGTGGACCAGACCATCAAGGAGGCCGGGGAGCAGGCGGCGTTTGATCTGGGCATCCATGGTATCAATAAAGAGTTGGTCAAATATATCGGAATGTTGAAATTCAGAACGAGCTACACTCAAAATGTTTTACAGCACAGCGTGGAGGTCGGTTTTTTAAATGGGATTATGGCGGCTGAGCTGGGATTGAATCAGAAGCTTGCCCGGCGGATCGGACTGCTGCATGATATCGGAAAAGCCATCGACCACGAGGTCGAAGGCCCCCATGCGATTATCGGATCCAAGCTTGCAAAGAAATTCGGTGAGTCGCCCAAGGTGGTTCATGCCATATCGGCCCATCACGAAGATCTGCCTCCCAATACGGTATATGCGTTGCTGGTTCAGGCTGCCGATGGTCTTTCGGGAGCCAGGCCCGGCGCCCGCAAGGAGCTTCTGGAAAATTATATCAAGCGCCTGGAGGAACTGGAAGGTGTCGCCAACTCATTTCCGGGTGTCGCCAATTCCTATGCCATCCAGGCAGGCCGGGAGATCCGGATTATTGTGGAAAGCGATTCGGTTTCAGATGACGATGCGGTCCTGTTGAGCAAGGATGTCGCGAAAAAAATAGAAGAGTCTCTCTCGTTTCCAGGACAGATCAAAGTGACCGTGATTCGCGAAACAAGAGCCGTACAGTTTGCAAACAAGTAAGGGTATTCAACCGATGGGGAATGTTCTTGCGGTATTGAAGGAACGGGGATTTATCGATCAGCAAACCCATGAATCCGAGCTGGAGGCATACCTTCTCGGTCCGGAGGTGACCTGCTATATCGGATTTGATCCCACGGCCGACAGCCTCCATGTGGGAAGCCTGGTTCCCATCATGTCGCTGGCCCATATGCAGCGGGAAGGGTGCAGACCCATTGCCCTGGTGGGGGGCGGAACCGGGCTTGTCGGGGATCCCTCCGGAAAAACCGAGATGCGGAAGATGCTGACCGAGGAAATGGTCGAGAAAAATGCCCTCGGCATCAAGCGACAGCTTTCCCGGTATCTTGATTTTTCAGAAGGAAAAGCCCTGCTTCTCAACAATGCCGAATGGCTGACCCGGCTGATGTATATTCCGTTTTTACGGGATATCGGGCGCCATTTCAGCGTAAACCGGATGATCAAGGCCGAGAGCTGCCGGCTGAGACTGGAAGCCGAAGAGGGATTGAGTTTTATCGAGTTTAACTACATGGTGCTTCAGGCCTATGATTTTCTGGTTCTTTTTGATCAATACGGATGCCGGCTGCAGATGGGTGGAAGCGATCAATGGGGGAATATTGTGGCCGGAGTCGAACTGATCCGGAGGATGAGGCAGGGGAGTGCATTCGGAATTACCTTTCCGCTCATTACCACCTCTTCGGGCGCCAAAATGGGAAAGACGGCGAAAGGTGCGGTCTGGCTGACCCCTGAAAAGACTACCCCATATGAATATTATCAGTATTGGATAAATACAGAAGATGATGATGTGCCCCGGTTCCTGGCGTTATTCACCTTTTTACCCATGGAGGAAATCGATGCCGTCAAAGGGATTCAGGGTGTTGAACTAAACGGTGCGAAAGCGATTCTGGCATTTGAGGCGACCCTTCTCGCCCATGGGCGGGAGGCGGCGGTCGATGCCTATCAGGCCTCTATAAAGATGTTCGGTGTTCCGAGGATTCCGGAAATGCTCCTGCCTTCAAGCACCATTCCGAGATCGCAAGAGGATCCGGCATCCGGTTCGATTCCCAGTCTTCTTGTTGAAAGAGTCCGGCTGGCCGAGGGGATTCCGGCATTCAAACTCTTTGCCATGGCCGGTCTGGCGTCTTCGAGCGGGGCTGCCCGGAGGCTGATCGAGCAGGGAGGCGCCTATCTGAACGGATTGCGCGTGGATGATATCAATCGTGAAGTTTCGCTTAAGGATCTGGTTGAAGACGAAATCCTCCTTCGATCCGGAAAGAAAAAATTTTTAAAAATAAAATTAAAATAATGATATTTTTTCCTTGACAATGCTCAAAAATAAAAATATAAGGTTGTTTTTGTCAATTGATCCTGAAAGAGAAATCGAAGGGGTCGATGGAAGAAAAAGATCCAAAAAACTTCTTGACAAAATGAAGGTTTTGCTTTAAGATCTTTCTACAATGGGATACTGTTTGCCATGTCCTTTCGCCGCAAGGCGAGGTTGATCTTTGAAAACTAAATAGTGACTCCGAGTCGGGTCCTTTACGAAAACCGAATTGCTCTTAATGAGCGATTCCAATACTTAATTGGAGAGTTTGATCCTGGCTCAGAATGAACGCTGGCGGCGTGCTTAACACATGCAAGTCGCACGAGAACTCTTTAGCTTGCTAAAGATAGTAAAGTGGCGCACGGGTGAGTAACGCGTGGGCAATCTGCCTCCAAATTCGGAATAACTTCGCGAAAGCGGTGCTAATACCGGATAACATCCCGGGAACTCCGGTTCCCTGCATCAAAGGTGGCCTCTACATGTAAGCTATCGTTTGGAGATGAGCCCGCGTACCATTAGCTTGTTGGTAGGGTAACGGCCTACCAAGGCTTCGATGGTTAGCTGGTCTGAGAGGATGATCAGCCACACTGGAACTGACACACGGTCCAGACTCCTACGGGAGGCAGCAGTGAGGAATT
>JBFMEI010000041.1:0-10539 GCA_040753295.1 Thermodesulfobacteriota bacterium
CAGGAGTTCATAAAGGAGTTCTCGCTCTTGTTCCGTTGTTGTTTGTTTGCCTGTGATCAGGCTATATGCTTCTTTGCAGTAGGCATGAGCTTCTTGAACGGCGTATCTCGTCAGGCTCTTTTCGGCTGAACCCACAAGGTAGTGAACGGCTTTATGGAGGGAACGGCTCCTGCTAAAATGAAAGGCAAGGGTCTCGTAGAATTCTGGCAGTCTCTCCTGAAATAGTTGCTCCATCACGAGTCCGATTTGTTCATGAATTTCCTGACGTTCTTTTTTAAGCAGGCCGTTGTAAACCACCTCCTGCGTCAATTGGTGCTTGAACATATATTCCAGTTCCGGCTGAAGTGACCTTGCCCTGATAAAGTCGAGCCGCTCCAGAGTGCTCAAACCCCGATCAACAAAATTGTTAAGTTCTGTTATCTTTTTGAGAATTTCATAGAGAAAAGCCCTCCCGATGACTGAAGCCTCTTGAAGAATACGTTTCGTCTCCTTCTCTAAACGATCAAGCCTGCCCGAAATGAGGCCATGGATAGTAGGTGATATATCTGATTTACTAATGGACCTTGTGATTTTCCAACTTCCATTATCCCGAACAAGGGTTTCTGATTCGATCAATGAGTTGATCAGCTCTTCCAGATAGAACGGATTCCCTTCGGCTTTGTCCTGCACAAACCGCTTCAGATGAAATGGAATATTCCCAGTTTTGAGCAAGGATTCCAACATATCTTGTGCCTCTGAAGATGAAAGATCCTGAAGCCGTATCTCCTGGTAGATTTTGCCAATGCTGCTTATCTGGTGACTCGTAAAAAGACTGAAAGTGGGCCTGTACGCACAAAGAACAATGGCAGGTTGCCGGATCTCCATTAAAGCCTTTCGCAGAAGTTCCACGAAAGAGGGATCTGCCCAGTGCAGGTCCTCATGCAGGAAAATCGTTGGTGCTCTCTTGGCTACGGATGAGAGAATAGTCTTCATTGCATCCTGAATACGGGATTTCCAGAATTCAGGACTCACATCTTCAACCTCAGGGTAACGGAGCAAATAGAGACTTCCCACAAATGGAACGATCGACTCTTTCTTCCCAAGAAGACGCTCAATCCCTGATTCTACTTTTTCCTTTACCTTTGCAGGAGGGTCGCCTTCCTCAATCTCCAACACTCGATTCAAAAGATCAATCAGAGGGAAGTAGGGTATGTTTTGGGAATAAGCGTAGGAATGTCCCTCGATCCATTGAATATCCTCAAGATTGAGTGAACTCTTGAACTCCTCAATGAGTCTGCTTTTTCCAGTACCAGCATCACCGCAGATCGAGAAGATTCTACCCCTCCCATTCCGGAGATTTTCAACTGCCTCTGTCAATTGAGCCAGCTCCGCTTTTCTGCCTATGAGTTCGGCTCTGAAGCCGGAGAGACCGTGAATGGTGACGGGTCTTTCCTTTCGGGATATCAGCTTATGAACCTGGACAACCTCCGTCTTTCCTTTAAGTGTAGTTGGCTCTAAGTTTTCGAATCTGAAATGCCCCTCAGCTTGCCGGTAGGTATCATGACCGACCAGGATTTCGCCTGCTTTAGCAAGACTGCTTAACCTGGATGCCACATTGATCGGGTCCCCTACCAAACCATGAGTTCCCTTTTTGATGTTCACTTCGCCTGTTACGACAAGGCCTGTATTGATGCCAGTATGCATCGAGATGGGTAGCCCGATTCTATTTTCTACCTCCGGGCTTATAACATTGACAAGTGCATGAATTTCTCTGGCAGCTTTAATAGCTCTAATAGGATCGTCTTCATGAGCCTTCGGTACACCGAAAATGACCATCACTGCATCACCTGCATACTTTTCGATAAAACCATCGTATTTTCCGATGATTTTAGAAATATTACTAAAGATTCGGCTGGTGATCTCTTTTACCTCTTCTGGATCCAGTTTTTCGGACATGGCCGTATATCCGGTGATGTCGGAAAAAAGGACCGTAACATATTTACGTTCACTGGCGGCCGAAGGGATATCTGTGCCGATGGTTTCTTTAGAGGGAGAAACAGGTTGGATTAGGGTCCCTGTTATTTTATCTGGAAACTCTTTAACTGGTTTAAGATCGGATCCGCATTCATTGCAAAATTTGTTTTCAGCCGAATTAAAGACTCCACATTTTGGACAGATCAGATCAAATTTGTGTCTGCATCCACCGCAAAAATTCGATCCTTCAGAGTTATCAAACTGACACTTCGGGCATTTCATTTTGGTGCCCTCCATTAAAATCTATACAGTCTGAATGGCGTAAATGCGTTTTTTATAATCCTCGTCAGCCATGAGTTTCACTGAAAGGTCAGGAGTTGATCTGCTATTAAAAAGGCCCGTTAGAGGGGAGTGACCGTTAAATTGGCGGTTAGTCAATTGAGTTCAATATGATTTAAATATTTAATTAATACAATGTGTTACCAAAGTCAAGAAATATTAGGACACTGGACAAACTATCTTGGTCAGAGTGATCTATAATGGCAAGTGAAACCGGCTTGAAATTGGGATATTAAAAGGGCTGAAAACCGGGGTTTGCTTGCCAAACCGGATAATATTCTGAATTTATATGCTTTATGTAGCTTTTACCACTCATCCTGCCCTGATTCTCTTTTAAGCTCAAACGTTTCTAACCCATTGTCGTGATTCGATCCACTTTGGATTTGACCGCCATTTTGATTAAACCACCAATTGTCAGTTTTCCCCGCGATTTACCTTGCTGGATGGACATGGCCACCAGGTCCTTATACACCTGCGGTTGATCCCGGTCCGGTTTCCTGACCAGCGCAATAGAATCTGTTGGACAGGTGGAGACACAGAGACCACAACCGATGCAACGATCCTGGTTCATAGATATGGAACCGTTATCTATCTTTAATGCTTCCATTTGACAGCGTTCGACACAGGTACCGCAGCTTTCACAAGTTTCCGGATTTATATGGGCAACGAATGGAGTCGCTGCGAGGGTATTGGGTTTTGGATGTCGTTTAAATGCTTTCAGCACCTGACAGCAGCATCCGCAGCAACAGCAGATCCATAGCGCGTCCTTGTTGTTGCTAGGTTGGAGGACCAATCCGTTCTCATCGGCTTTCTTTAGGATATCAAGTGTTTCTTCAAGATCAATTTTTCGTCCGATACCGTTACGTATCTTAAAATCCGCCGCTAGCCCGAACCCAAGGCAGGTTTCTTCAGGCTTTTTGCATCCTTTCCCGATCAGGGAGTGTTCTCGCCGGCAGATGCACGGTCCAACAGAGAATTTTTTCTGGGATCGAGCCAGTTCTTCCGCCATTTCATGTGGAAGCACCTTATGCTGAGGGGTTAAACTCCTGGCAACAGGAATCACCCTCAATTGGGGAATCTTCATGGATTCTTTCGACAAGGTTGGCGCATACTCTTTCATGTTATGTATCAACGCTTCGTCGAGATCGTTGACGTGGAATTCCCAGATTCCAATGACATATTGAGCGGCCAAATACCGAAACGGCCCCTTTTCCGGCTCTTCCCTGAGGATGAGACCTCGTTTAGCCATGGATTCGAGACGTTTTGCAGCTTCCTGTCTTGAAATTCCGGCTCTTTTAGCCACGACCCTGGGCGTTTCAGGGATGAGTGTCAGAAAGGTGGCCATTTCTGCTTCTTCAGATGTAAACAGTCGGCGAAGAATCCGCTGTTCAACACCGCTTTCAGTAGATGGAAAACCACCAGGAAGATTATCCAGGTGCTCAGCCAACCGGAAATAAACATTTTTTTCCATAGTGCCTCAGCTTTGGGAAAAAAGACATTCTTCCTGTCCAAAAGAGAGGTGGCATTTTTCCTCGCTTAAATAAATATCCTTACAGGACGATTCATTGGAAAGAATGGGAGTCGATGCGCGGTGTTTACGACTCTAAGAGAGGAAGCTCCGGGACGAAGCGCTAAGTGAACTTCATAACTGAAAAATTATATTGGATACCCATAAGGTATTTGTCAAGCAAATTCAAGACAACAGAAAAATCTGGAACAGAATGTGGAAAGAGAATGTCACAAATCTACTTTTTGCCACTGGAAGCTAAAAAGGGCTTCCGGTGTAACTGCCCGAAAACCCTTTCTTTTTTGGTGGTGGAGCTGAACAGGATCGAACTGTCGACCTCATGACTGCCAGTCATGCGCTCTCCCAGCTGAGCTACAGCCCCTTTTATATAAAATCATAGTTAATCAAACAATAAAATTCATGTCAAATATTTTCTTTTACCTAAATTAAGCGATTGTTGAGTTTGCTGAAGATGCAAGGAAGAGGGTGCTGGGCAATACTGGAGTATGCCCAGTGCCCGATGACGCCGCAGGTTCTGCAAAATCGGCAATCCAAAGGGTTTGAAATAATGACATTCTTTAATTGGAGAATCTGATACCTTTTGGGTATGTCTGAAAATACTCTTTTTTAGGATATCCATATAAATTTATTGTTTTTAACCCTCTTGTCATTATTTAAAACGTTCAATTTAGGTATTACCTTTTTGTGTTCAGCTTCTTCAGGAAAAAATCGTATTTTAAAAGCAGGTTGAGAAGCGGCAGATGGTTAAATGAGAGAGCCCTTTTATCAGAATCATGCGGGCGGCATGACCATGGCTTCTCCGGTGAAAATGATTTTTTGGTCTTGATTCGTGATGACGGTTTCGAGCCGGATCCGCTTTTTTTCCTTAATAATCTCCATGACCTTCAACGCCACTTTCAGGGTATCGCCGATAAATACCGGAGCCAGAAATTTCATTGTCTGGGAGAGGTAGATCGTTCCTTCTCCCGGAAACTGCATTCCGATGACTCCTGAAAGGATCCCGGCTGAGAGCATCCCGTGAGCGACCCGCCTCTTGAAGATGCTTTTTTTAGCAGCTTCATCATCCAGATGAATCGGATTATTGTCGCCGGTCGCCCGGGCAAAGTTCCGGATCATTTCATCAGTTACAGAAACGGAAGTCGAATAGGTTTGATCGCTCCGAAGCTCATCGATCTTCAAAGACGCCATCTGTTTATCTCCTGCTGGAGAATCGGATCAATCGGCAGGGTCAATTTTCCGGAACCGTCTGTGCCGGTCCAAAACTCCAGCTTCCATCCGGCCGCAGGCATTTAGTGCCGTAGGCCTCCACCTCTTTTCCATCGATTATGATTTTGGTGGTATATTCCCGAGTCTGGAGGCATGTGGGATCTGCTGACGCCCGGACGTCGTTGTTATAAACGGGTTCCCGGTAAATGGAGGTCGAATTCGGTTCATACCCGTATCTTTCTCTATAAGGAGCCGCCGGAGCGTATTCTCGGTAAATGTAAACCGGAGGCGGAGGAGGTGGTGCGAGAAGAATCGCTCCGAGTGTCAATCCCAATACGGTTCCCAGAAAAACATCTCCACCGTGGTAGTAATGATGGTGATGATAGCGGGGGTAACGGGGACTGCGGTAATGCCGGTATCCGTAGTAACCGGCAAATACAGGTGCTGTTCCGATAATGACCGCCAGGAAAAAGACGATCGCTATAATGATTCTATTTTTCATATCACGACCTCCCATGATGGGGGTTGTTACATTATTTCCAATATGACTGATGATAGTATATACCATTTTTAAGCTGATTTCAACCTGTTCCTGAAACTTCATATCGATTGCCTGAATCCAATAAGTGTATTAAGCTTATAGGCCATGAGTTTTGCAGATTCGTTTTCGAATTTCAACCAGTTGATCCTGAAGGTGTTTTTGCCGGGTTAAGGAGCGGTTTTTGAATTCCCCAAAAAAAGATATGGAAACTCTTATCGACGCCGGATCTCCTCCTTCCCTTCACGCTTCAAAGGCCTTTTTATCCGAAAGCAACGCATCGGCGTGTCGATTTTCCCATGAGTCGATGGAAAGCCTTTCAAAGATTCAGGGTGCGGCCCCTGCGCTTCGTTGGACAAGCCCCTTTGTTTTTCCTTTCTGGATGCGCCTTCTTCCCGATGTGTTGAAGAAGAAAGACCTGCTTCTGCTTTCCGGCCATGATTCGGAGAAATGGATCGGAATCGCGCCTCTCATGCGTGTTGAAAACACGGCGCACCTTTTTGGAAATCCGGATCTCTGCGATTATCTGGACATCATCACCGCGCCGGGATATACCCGGGTCTTCTTTGACTCCCTGCTGGAATTTCTCTCAAATGAAGGAATCCGGGAGCTGAACCTTTCTCCGGTCCATCCGGATTCCATCAGTTACAGGGAGATTCTTCCGGCGGCACGAATTCTGAATGTTCCGCTGGAAATAGAGACGGTTTCTGAGACTTATGAACTCCCTCTTCCGGGAACATGGAGCGGGTATCTTGAAATTCTTAACGGCCATCAGCGGCATGAAGTCCGCCGAAAGTTAAGAAGGATTGCCGGTTTTTTGTCGAATCGATTTAATGAAATCCATGGCTTTTCTCAAATCGAAAAGACGATGGAGCTTTTCATCGAATGGTTTCGCCGGTATCATTCGGGGAAAAGGGCCTTCATGGATCCTCTCCGGGAATCCTTTTTCAAGAATCTATCCCGGGAGCTGGAGGAAAGGTCGATGCTCCGTCTTTTTCTTTTTGAGATCGACCAGAAGCCTGCGGCAATCACGTTTTGTATGGAATATGAAGGGATGCTTTACTTGTACAACAATGCATACTCCCCTGAATTTGAATCTTACAGCGCCGGAACACTCAGCAAAATTTTCAGCATCCGGGAAGGGATTATTCGGGGGTTGAAGGGGTTTTCGTTTCTCAAGGGGGATGAGGCATATAAGAAGCGGCTGGGAGGAGAGCAGGTCCCCCTGTATCGGATCGCGATAAAGATTTAACCGGAACGCTCAATTTAGGTGCAATTGACCTGAGCAGAATCCGTCAGATATAAGGACCGGCAAATGATATGAATCAAGAAGTCGATATTCTGGTGATCATCGCCCATCCGGATGATGCGGAATTCAGTGCGGCCGGCACCCTTGCCCGATGGATCCAAGAAGGGAGGAGTGCAGCCTATCTGGTTTGTACCAGCGGGGAAAAAGGGACCGGTAACCCGAATATTTTCCCGGAAACTCTTGCTGCTCTCCGGGAGTCTGAGCAGCAGAATGCCGCCCGCATACTCGGCGTTAAAGAGGTGATGTTTTTACACCTGCCGGACCAGGGCCTCGAAGATACACCGGAATTTAGAAAACAGATTGTCCGGATGATCCGATCCTTTCGACCCGAAATCGTGGTCACTTCCGATCCGTATCGCCGATATATATGGCATAGAGACCACCGTATTGTGGGGCAGGCGGTGATGGATGCGGTTTATCCGCTTGCAAGGGACTACTGGGCTTTTCCGGACTTGTCCGCCGAAGGACTCTTGCCGCATAAAGTTAAAGAGATCTACTTTTTTGCTGCAGAAGACATCAATTTTGTCAGCGATATCACCCGGACTTTTCAGATCAAGCTTGAAGCCCTGCAATGCCACCGAAGCCAGATCGAGGGAATCGGCGTGGAGAATCTGGAATCCTGGCTCCGCCGGCGGTGCCGGGAGGCGGCAAAGGGGGAGGTGTTTGAACTGGCCGAAGTATTTCATCGAGTGGAAATCAGTATGTGATGTATAAATTTATGGCTTCGTCGATAAAGAAAAATGAATAGAATATACCGGCAGGAGGGAGCGATGTCCGAATCCAAAACCCGTATTGTGCGAACGACTACCTGGTCTCCAGGCCCCGGCTGTCACGGTGGATGCGGGGTTCTGGCACACATTCAAGACGGAAGGCTCGTTAAGATTGAAGGGGACCCGGATCATCCCTGGAACCGGGGGCGCCTTTGCGCCCGGGCTCTGGCCATGACCCAGTATGCCCACCATCCGGATCGGCTCCGGCACCCCTTGAAGCGCACCGGGAAGCGCGGGGAGGGAAAATGGAAGCAGATATCCTGGAATGAGGCTTTTAGCCTTATTGAAAAAAAGATGAAATCCATCCGGAAAAAATATGGGCCTGAAAGCATGATTTTTAATGTTGGAACCGGTCGGGACATCTACCCATGGGTCTGCATGCTGGCGTATGCCTATGGAAGCCCCAACGTCATGTTCGGACTTTCCGGTCAGGCGTGCTACGGGCCCAGGGTATCGGCTGTGGTGACTGTTCAGGGGGATTTCGCCGTTTTCGACGCCGGGCAATGGTTTCCCAGACGCTATGACGATCCCCGGCACAAGATCCCCAAATGTATGATCATCTGGGGATACAATATCCATGCGACATGCCCGGACAATCTCTTCGGACACTGGATTATCGATATGATGAAACGCGGAACCCGGATCATCTCTGTGGACCCCCGCCTTTCCTGGTTTGCCTCCCGTGCCAAACATTGGCTCCGGCTCCGGCCCGGTACGGATTCGGCCCTGGTCATGGGGTTTTTAACCGTAATTATCGGTGAAACCCTTTACGATAGAGATTTTCTGAAAAAATGGACAAATGCCGCCCACCTGGTACGGAGCGACACGGGGAAGCTGCTGCGGGAAAGCGATCTTTATGAAGGCGGCTCATTCAAGAATTTTGCTGCCTGGGATGAAAAAGACCGGAAACCTGTGGTGTGGGATGTTGTCCAGGTCGGCTATCGGGAGCCGGACATCACCCCGATGATTTCAGGAACCTGCAGCGTTAAGCTGGCGGACGGTTCTGTTGTCTCCTGCAGAACGGTCTGGGACGCATTTTGCGGGGAGGTCGGGAAGTATCCCCTGGAGCGTGTGGAAGCGATCACGGGAGTACCTGCTGCAGAGATCCGGGAAGCGGCCCGTTTCTATGCAAAAAGCAAGCCTGCAGCCATCCACTGGGGTGTGGCCGTGGACATGACGCCGGCGCTGACCCCTCTTGTAACCGGGATTGCGGCACTCTGGGCCTTGACTGGTAATCTGGATGTTCCGGGAGGAAACGCGATCGCCCGGTTTGCCTTTGATGTCACTTCCTATGCGCTTCCGGGAACCAAAGGGCCAATCCGGCTTAAAAAACCGGAGCAGGATCTTCCCCGCATCGGCGCTGACCGTTATATGCCCCTCAACAAATTCTATTGGCGATGCCAGACCGATATGACCCTGGAACAGATCTTTACGGAAAAACCGTATCCCATCAAAGGGATGTGGATCCAGACCGCCGGAATCCTTCAGGGGCTCGGTATGGATCCGGGACGGTGGCGCGAGGCCCTGAAAAAACTCGATTTTATTGTGGCGGTGGATCTTTTTCATACCCCCACCACTCAATACGCGGATGTTCTGCTTCCGGCAGCCACGTTTCTGGAAAAAGAAGGGTTCCGAAGCTGGTGGACTCCCCTTCAGAGTATCAATAAGGCCATGACCGTAGAAGAGTGCCGGTCAGACGTGGAGATCAATTTTGAGCTGGCCAGACGGTTTGACCCCGGCTATGAATTTGAAACTGTTCGGGATCTCTTTGATGATATTCTCAAACCTGCGAAGATGACCTTTGAAGAGCTTCAGGAGCAGGGTTGGGTCTATCCGCCGGAAGGAAGTTCGAGCTGTCCGTATCGGCGCCATGAGAAAGGGCTCCTGCGGCCGGATAAAAAACCAGGATTCCGAACACCCTCCGGCCTCTTCGAGATTTATTCCACGCTCCGGGAGGAGTGGGGTCTGGACCCTGTCCCCCACCATGAGGAGCCGCCGTTTACGCCGGTCAGCCGCCCGGATCTGGCCAAGCGCTTCCCGTTGATCCTGTCCACCGGAAGGCGCTCCCCTCTCTTTTTCCACTCCGAGCATCGAAATATTCCCAGGTTGAGGGCTCTTGATCCGGATCCGATGGTGGAAATCCATCCCGAAACCGCGAAAAAATGCGGAGTCGCAAACGGGGAATGGGTCTGGGTGGAAAACTGGATGGGC
Source organism: Thermodesulfobacteriota bacterium (assembly GCA_040753295.1). Classification (GTDB taxonomy): domain Bacteria; phylum Desulfobacterota; class Desulfobacteria; order Desulfobacterales; family UBA2156; genus RBG-13-49-15. The sequence goes on from JBFMEI010000041.1 coordinate 9,855, forward strand.
CGGGTCCGAATGAGAGCCAAAGTGACTCCGGTGGTTCCTCCATGGATGGTCATGGCCGCGCATGGATGGTGGTTTCCGGAAAAACCGGCAGATGAACCCTCACTTTTCGGGGTCTGGGAATCGAATATCAATCAGTTGATCCCCATGGGGCAGCAGGGGAAGGACGGCCAGGGCGCGCCTATTAAACATAGCATGTGTAAAATCTACAGGGTCGGCGGGGAGGGAAAATAATGGCCTCAAAGCCTGAATACGGGTTGTTGATCGATTATGAATATTGCACCGGCTGCCAGGCGTGCGTCCTGGCCTGTGCTCAGGAGTATGGTTGGGATCCGGGGATTTCAGGGATGCAGGTCTCCGAGATCGTTCAGAACCTTCCCCGGGGCAGGCACTACCTGACCTATCTGCCTTTTCCGACAGAGCTGTGTGTTCTTTGCCGGCCGCGCACCAAAAAAGGACTTAAGCCCTCCTGTGTGGTGCATTGCATGGCGGACGTGATCCGGTGGGGGCGTCTCGATGAGCTCTCCAAAGCTCTTGGGAGCAAGTCCCGGCTGGTCCTCTGGTCGCCCCGGTAGGCTGGGCTCCGGTTTTACATCCCAGGGATGTCATGCTTTTTTTGGAAACCATCTGCCAGTCTTTTTTCGATACAGACGATAATCGTCTCCGAATCTGTTCTCCATAAGCGTTT
>JBFMEI010000042.1:0-10491 GCA_040753295.1 Thermodesulfobacteriota bacterium
CACGAGAAAAAGCCCATACAAGACAATCCGCAATCCTCCGATTCCTCGTAAAAATTCCGATAGCGGAACCAGGATGCAAGCGCCCAGAACCGCTCCGGCCAATGTTCCGGGGCCTCCCACTACCGCAGCAGCGATGGGAAGAATGGAATAGTCGAGAGCAAAGACCGGCATTCCGACGAACATATAAACATGCGTCATGAACGCCCCTGCAAATGCGCCGATGGCACTGGAAATAAAGAGCGCCTGGATCTTAAACCAGTAGATGTTGATTCCGGCATTGATGACCGAACGGTCGTTATCCCTGATGCCTTTCAAAACGAGTCCGTAATCGGAACTCATCATCCGGCGAAAACCGAAAAGGGCTCCAAGCAATACAAGCAGAATGAGATACAGCTCAACCCATTTGGAAAATAAAGGGGTAATCCCGCTCAGCCCTTCGGTTCCTCCGAAAATCTTAGTCGCTTCCACGATGCGGACCAGCATCAGGGGAATGATCAGGGTGACCATGGAAAAATAGACCCCGCGAAGCCTTAAAACCGGAAGAAGAGAGGCGGTACAGATCACCGCGGCAATCAGGGTCGCAGTTATGATGGAAATCAGAGGCGGCCATCCGAAATAATGGTTCAGAATTCCTGAACAATAGGCGCCCATTCCGAAAAAAAGAGCCTGCCCGAGAGAAACCATTCCGCTCTGCGCAAGAATATCCCAGCTCACCGCCAGAAGCGCAAAAACCGCCACCGAGAGGAGAACCTTCTGCCAGTAAGGGCTGAGCAATCCAGGCAGAATCAGAAACCCGATAACCGGAATCAGCGAGGGAGCCGCCAGGTAAAGCATTTCTCGCCATGACGTCAATGCAAAGACATCATTGGCACGGACTTTGATTCCCCGCTCGACCCGCTCCTTTCTTTTTTCCAATCGATTTCAGATCCTTTCTTCCAGTTCCTTCTGTTTCCCGAAAAGTCCTGACGGTTTTACCACAAGGACAATCAGAATGGCGGCAAGACTGACGATCATGGTCCAATGAGAGCTCACATACGTATCCGTGAATCGCTCGGCAAATCCCACGATAATACTGGCGACAATAACGCCGCCGGTGCTTCCCAGACCCCCGATGATGCTGACAGCCAGGGCTTTAATCAGAACCTCATACCCCTCGCCGGGCGAAATGCTTCCCAGGGGGATGATCAAGACTGCGGCAACACCGGCCAGACCGCAGCCCAGGGATACGCTCAGCATCCCGACTCTATCCGAGTCTATTCCAAGCGTTAATGCGGTCCGTTCATCCTGCGCAATCCCCCGAAATGCCAGGCCTAACGTGGTGTGATGGGTAAAAAACCATAATCCGACAACCAGAAGGATTCCCGCTAGCAGAATGATGATCCGCTGCATATCCACATACGTATCGGCAATCATGAAGCTTTTATCCACAAAGACCGGAAGGGAATACTCAAAGCCGATAAATCCGAGATGCCGGAAAAGTTCAAGGATGGCCAGCCCGATCCCGAATGTGGCAATCACTTCAGAGAGCGCCTGCCCGCGCACGCGGAGAAGCACAAAGCGGTACATTCCTGCTCCCATGAGCGTGGTGATGAGAATGGAAATGATAACGGACAAAAAAAACGGAAGATGGAGGAGATGAATCAGCATCCAGGCGGTGTAAGCCGAAAAGATGTACATGGCGCCGTAGGCGAAATTGGCGACCCCGCTGATACCGAAAGTCAAATTGAATCCAATGGCCATCAGCGCCAGAACAACGCTGTTGATGAGCGCGTAAACAACGGTTCCTAGAAACATCTTTGTGACGCTTTCAGCATGTTATTTTCCAACCGGGCAGAGAGATGATAGATTAGAATCGGTTCAGGATAACAGGAGGGGGTAAAGAGCCTATTCTCTAAACCCCCTCACATTTTTCACTTCACTGACTTTAACCCTTCCGGCAGTTTAATTTTTGCTTCAGCAATCGATTCGGGAAATACGATTTTTCTTTTGCCGTCATCCGTCCACTGAATAGCGGCCGCCACAGCAGTTTCTTTTGGATTCATTCCAAAAATAACTTGATGGGTTTCATTGAATCGAATTCGCCCAAAAACCCCCATTCGATCCGTTTTCTCGAGTTCTGCAACAATAGCATCCGGATCGACTTTACCTGCACGTTCTATGGCCTCAGCCAACAGGTAAACGGATTCATAAGCCGGTGAAACGCCATGGCCGCTCTGAACTTCTTTTTTATAGGTTTTAGCATATTTGTTATAGAAACTTTCTGACTCAGGGATCTTTGATGAAGCAATCGAGTTGCCAATTTCAAAAATACTGTTTATCGCTCCTCCTATTTTTCCTTCAAATGTTTTCCATGCTTCTGATCCGGCTAGTGGAGAAATAAATCCTGCTATCAATGCAGGCACTTTCATCGAGTTCAATTGTTTAACCAAAATACCGCTTTGCGGCATGTCAAAAATTGGAAGAATGACCTGGGCGCCACTCGATCGGACTTTCATAAGACCTGATGAAAAATCAGAAGTTCCGGTAGGATACGCTTCAATTCCCAAGATTTGCCACCCTGCTTTTTCGAAATACCTTTCTTTCATTCCCTCTGCACCAGCTCGTGCCCATGCGACATCTTGATGCATAATGTAGACTTTATTGAAACCAAATTCTTTGTTTATAAGCGACATTATTCCTGAAAGATTCTGTGCAAGGTAAATCGAATTCAGACAGGTTCTGAAAATATATTTATACTTAGCCGGATCCTCTTTAAACTTGGCCTCAGACGCCGGGGTCATGGCGATGGTTCCCAGCATGGGGACTTTATACTTGGCAAGGATATCCATTCCGGCAACCAAAGCTTCGGAACGGAACGGACCCACCACAATGGCAGCCGGCTTTTTCTCCAGAATGATTTTCTCAAGGCCAAGCAAAGCTTCCGGGACCGGGACCCCTGGGGCTGCATCCCGGATATCGAGCGCTTCGATTTTGAGCATCCGCTTTTCAGTCCCGACCTTTACACCGCCTTTGGCGTTGATTTCTCCGACCGCCATTTCAACCGCTTTGTGGGCTTCAGTCCCTTCCAGGAATCCCAGGGACGTCGGTACTCCAATGACGATGGGATCCGCAGCCTGTGAAATTCCACTGAATGAAATCCCCACCAGAAGCATCAACACCCCAAGAATACACCCCATACTGATCCGTTTCATACCCGCCTCCTTATTTTGATTTTTTCTGTTATGTCACCTTTACGATTAATGCCGCACCCGTATCACCTGCCGCACAGCCTGTAAATAGAATATATCCCCCACCCAGAATGACCGCTTCCTCGATCCCCTCAATGATGAGCCGACCTGCCGTAGGGGCCTGAGGATGGCCGTAAACCAGCGAGCTTCCATAGTTATTGAATCCGTTCACATCAATTTTCATTTCATCAGCAAAATAGATATCATTGGCGGCAAAAGGATTGTGCGTCTTGATCACTTTCATATCCCTGATGGAGAGTCCGGCATTCTTAAGCGCCATCCGGGCGGCCGGCACCACAGCCATGGCCATATGGGCTTTCTTGGCTCTCGCAAATCCGTAGGAGATGATCTGAACCGTGACGCCTTTATCGGCGCTCAGTTCCGCAGCCTTTTCCTTTGATGTGACGATCAGGCCGCAATGTCCATCCGCCGGATGGGTCTGTGCGCCGAAGGTATGCGCACCTCCGGGAATAACCGGTTTTAATGCCGCAAGCCCTTCCGCCGTAGTCTCCATCACTCCTTCATCGGCCTCAAGCAGAAGGGTCTTCTTTTTGGATATCCTGACCTCCACCGGAAACATGTATCGTTTCTGGAATGCCCGGTTATCCGCCAACGCGTCCTTATACTGCTGATATCTTCTTAACGCAACAGCATCGCACTGTTCCCTTGTGATTCCCGTCTCTTTGACGACGTTTTCTGCGGTCTGAATCATGGATGTCCCTCCCCAGGGATCAAATCCAAAATGATCCATGACCCAGTTTTCTGAAAAAACCTGCCCCCCCGGACCATTCGGATTCGGCCAGACCGTATGAGGCCCGTTCGAACACCGGTCCGTCATGAGCGTATATGCATTCTTATAGAGCCCGGTCTCGATCCCCACGGCTGCCTGAAAAATGCAGGTGGTGGATGTGGAGCATGCCTGGCTGACGAGAACTCCGGGAGTTTCCGTTGCACCGGTTACCGCAGCAGCCCAGGGACCTCCATAAAACATCTTGGGCTGGCCGACGGTAAGTCCAAGAAACAGATAATCGATCATCCTGGGATCCCACTTTTTACTCTCCAGCCACTTTTTCGATGTCTCGGCTCCAAACGAGATGGCGTTTTCATTGGCAAGACTTCCCTGCCAGCGAATAAACGGCGAGGAGTAGTATCCTCGATAAGGAATAAAGGCTTTTGTCAGCATTCTCAAACCTCCTGATTCTGAATTTATTTAATATATCTTTCTCTCAGTTTGCGATGTAAAATCTTTCCGGTAGGGGTTCTCGGCATTTCATCGGGATTAATGAAGATGACTTCTTTGGGACGTTTATACCCTGCCATCTTTCCCCGACAACAATCCATAATCACTTTTTCATTGATCTGATCTTCCCTGACGCCGGGTTTGGGAACCACGACCACGGCAACCCGTTCTCCCCACTTATCATCCGGCAGCCCGATGCATGCACAGTCAAAAACAGACTCGTGGCTCCCGACCACTTCTTCCACTTCGCTGGGATAAACGTGTTCTCCTCCGGTGATAATCATATTGTCTTTCCGATCGACGATCTGAAAAAAACCGTCTTCATCTTTTTTTGCCATATCTCCGGCTGAAAACCACTCTCCTCGAAATGCAGCAGCGGTTTTTTCAGGTAGTTTATAATACCCATCAAAGAGCATCGGACCTCTTGAATGGAGTTCGCCCACCTCCCCCACCCCGACTTCGCGGCCTTTTTTATCAAATAACTTCACAAAATCGGTCCCCAGGGATTCAAACCCGATGGATCCAAGCTTCTCCATCTGGTACTCGGGTTTTAAAACCGTCACGATTCCCGCTTCCGTCGAACCATACCCCTCATAAAGCTCCACTCCGGGGAAAAAGTCCATAATGGCGAGTTTCATCCGTTTGCGGACCGGCGCCGAAGAGCATAAAAGCTTTTTGATGGAACTCACGTTGTGGGTTACCGCTTTCCGATCGACATTTAAAATCAGATTGTAATGCGTTGGAATCAGGGAGATAAAGGTAATCTTTTCTTTCTCGATGATTTCGAGGATCTCCTCTGCCCGGAAGGACTGAGCAGGATGAATATAGACGGTTGCGCCGATATAAATGAAAGTAAACGTAAAATAGGTTGAATTGATGTGACAAAGGGGCATGACATTCATGCAGACATCATGCTCATGAAACCCGAAATCCACCGCATTGATCAGATAAAATGCAATATGGGACCGGTGAGACCGGAGAACACCCTTGGGTCTTCCGGTGGTACCTGACGTGTAGATCAAAATCCAGGTCTCTTCAGGATTTAGATCGACCTCAGGTTCTGCATCCGAACCTCCGGCCATCAGGGACTCATACGATCGATAGCCATGAATGGAATTCCCCACAACAAAGTACCGGTCTTCCGGTATCTGTTTCAGGGTTGCACGGATCGAATCCACAGTGGAAGTGAACTGATCATGGACAAAAAAAGTTGTAGCATCAGAATTGTTCACAATATATTCGACTTCCGGACCGACCAGTCGAAAATTGACAGGAACGATGATCAGACCGGTTTTGGCGCATGCCAGATAAAGCTCCACGATTTCAATACTGTTTTCCAGAAGAACCGCCACCTTATCCCCTTTTTTCAGACCGATGGAAAGAAGGGCATTGGAGAGACGATTCACCCGAAGGTTCACTTCCGGATATAAAAAACTTCGCGTTGCATCTTTCAACGCCACGGTTTTTGGAAATTTTTTTGCGTTGACTTTCAGGTTTTGACCCAGGTTCATCCAGAAAGCCATATGGCTCCTCCTATCAGATCAGTATTTCATCCTGCACGAAAAACCTGTCTGTAACACCCGGAAACCGATCCTTCAGATCCGGATCCGTGCGTCGACGACAAAAGCTCCTTTTTCATAGGCCATCACCGGATTTAAATCCATTTCAACAATCTCCGGAAGATCCGAAACCATCTTTGAAACCCGTTGAATCAGTTCCGTCAATAGATTCCGGTTGACCCCCCTTTTTCCGCGAACACCGGTCAATAGAGGAGCTCCTTTAATAGATGAGAGCATCTCCTTTGCCTCGGCATCTGTTATCGGGGTCAGGCTGAAAACAACATCCTTCATGATTTCCACAAAAACTCCCCCGAGTCCGAACATGACGATATGCCCAAGACCTTCTTCAGCCTTGGCGCCGATGATCACTTCCAATCCTTCGGGAAGCTGTTTCTGCACGAAAAACCGAAGCCCGTCTGTCGCTATGTTCTTCTGCATTTCGTGAACCCCCACCCGAACGGCATTTCCGTCTGAAAGGTTCAGCTTTACCCCTCCCATGTCGCTTTTGTGGACAATCGATTCGGCGTCGGCTTTGATCACCACCGGATATCCGATCGCTGCTGCGGCCTTCACCGCTTCTTCTGCGTCTTCAGCAATTCGCCACTCGGCGCATGAAATACCGTAGGCGGAGAGGATGGAATAGACGTCTTTAGAACCCAGAAACTCTTTTCCTGATGATTTTGCTTTTTGAATGATCTCTTTTGCTTTTGATGAATCGATATCCGGATATGTCCTGATGTGACCGATTTCCCGGTTCCGGATGCTCCGGAATGAAGCCATGGCCGACAATGCCCGTGCCGCCACGCCGGGGAGGCTGAAACAGGGGACTCCTCCCTGCTGGAGGATTTTAACCACATCGGTCCACTGCCTTTTATCCGTCATTAAATTGCAGACAATGGGCTTTTTCTGCTCACGGCTGACCGCCACAATCTCCCTGGCAATACTTTCATTGTCGACGAAAAACGGGGTGACAAAGTTGATGAAAACAGAATCAAAATGATCATCGTCCATCAGGGCGTCCATGCATGCTCTGAAATGGGGGGCGGTTGCCGTTGCCAGAACGTCCACCGGGTTTCTCACGGATGCTTCCGGAAAAAGCTTCTCTTTCAAAAAAGCTTCGGTTTTTGGTGAAAGGGGCGGAAGAGCAAGCCCGGCAGCAACCAGAACGTCAGTGGCAATAACCGCCGGGCCGCCGGTATTTGTGATGATCCCGACCCGGTTTCCTTTGGGAATCGGCTGAGAAGCAAATGCGACCGCGGCCTGAATCAGTTCGCCTTCGTCTCTGAACGTGAGGACTCCGGCCTTCTTGAAGATCAGATCCGTCGCGATATCTTCCTTTGCCAGTCCTCCGGTATGCGATGCGGCCGCTGATGCTCCTTCCTTTGTCCGGCCGGCTTTCATGGCCAGAAACGGTTTCTTTGCCGCCACTTCTTTCGCCACTTTTAAAAATGTTTCCGGATCCCGCAGTCCTTCCACATAGGTTACGATGACCCGGGTCCCTTCATCATCCCCCAGGTAGCGGATGATCTCCGGAATGGTGACATCGCAGGCGTTCCCGTTGGATGCATAGATCCTCGTCCCGACTCCCATTTCGGAAAATGCCTGATGGATGACTTCGGCAACACCGCCGGAAAGAGCCACAATGGAAATAAATCCCGGATCCGGTTTGGTAAACGTGAAATTGCAATATGCCCGGATTTCAGGATCCGAATTGATAATTCCCTGGCAATTGGGGCCCAGGATTCGAATCTGGTATTTTTTCGCCCTGGCGATGAAATCCTTTTCTATGGCTGCACCGGCTTCTCCGGTTTCGGAAAAGCCTCCGGAGTTGATAATGATGTTTTTGACTCCTTTTTTACCGCAGTCCTCCACGGCCTGGGGAACAAACTTGGCCGGAATGACCATGTGAACCACATCGATATTTTCCGGGCAGTCCAGGATCGATTTATAGGCTTTGATTCCCCGGATCTCATCGGCGCTTGGGTTGATGGGATAAATCGCTCCCTTGAAACCAAAGTCGATCAGGTTTTTAATCACACGGTTTCCGATGGAAAGATCCTTGGTGGATGCTCCGATGACCGCCACTGATTTGGGTCTGAACAAGGAATTTAACATGCGCCTCCTCCCTTTGTATTACTTTTTCTTGCGCTCTGAGAGCTGCTCGATGAATGCCTCCACATTGGTTTTGGTCTGTTCATCCGAGAGCATTCGAATATCATTAAGATCCCCGTTGATGATCAGCCCCGGGATTTTCGTCTGCGTTTCGAGTCTCTGGGGCATTCCGTAACGGCAATTGGTGTTGTTGGGGCATGTTTTTGCATCGTGGTAAATAATGCCGTCGCATTTGAAAAACTCAAGCTTGCCCTTGATATATCGTTCTTTATAGTCATCGGAGCGGACGATAAATAATTCCGTATACGCGCGCGCCATGCTTTCAAAAGGATTTGCCGGATCGAGTGCTTTAAAAATCCAACTGCTGCAATAGGTGGATGCGATGACATTGGCATTCAGAGAGGCAAACAATTTGGAGTGCATGCTCAGCCGACCCCATACCGGCATTCCGTCCCAGTAGAGCCGGTATTTTTCATTCTCGATAGCCCCCAGCTTCTGGGAAGCCCTTTCATTCAACTCTTCTAGAAGCAGGGTATAGGCATCAATAGCCTTCTGGGTTCCGCGGCCCACCACAGCCGGCCCCATCAGCGTGGTTCCGTCGAAAAAGGTGAGCGGAGAAGGAACCGATGACGCTGCGGCCAGGCAGTCTTCCCATAAATCGGAGCATTTCCGGGAAAGGGCGACAGCGCTTTTGAATTCATCCATATCGAGTTTCCGTCCTGCGATCTTTTCCAGCGGACCGACGATGTTTTCCATCTGTCTGGCGATGGATGTAATGTGTGACGGAGTCACCTCAGGAACATTCCGATAGGTTTCAATCCCGACCACCGGTACGCCGTAATGGTTGCCATACCAGGCAAACCAGTCCTGTACATCCCGGCACTGATTCGTGTTGTAAACCAGGACATCCGGCCTGGGAATGCTTTTAATTCCCGGAAAGGCCCGCGCTAACGGAGTCACCCCTTCCAGAAACGCGCCGATATCTGCCGTCAAATACGAGCAGATATCCGGGGAATACCCGATGGCATTGGCTTTGGGTATCAGATCCGGAGCCATGCGGGTTGTTCCAAGCATCGCCGAATGTGTTTCCGGAAAGTAGATTAAAAATCCCATCCCCCTGAGAATCTCCGCAGGCCCGACGCTAGTGCACCAGGCGACTTTCTGTTTCCCGGACTTTGAAGCCTCGTCCAGTTCATAATAGTAGTCGGCCATGAATTTCCCCAGGTCTTTGGCGGTTTTCAGCCGTCGAATGACGACTTCTTTTTCTTCAGGCATGAAAGAGTCCTCCCTTTATGTATAATATTCATATCTTTTCCGAATCGACCTTCTCTGATCCGACTCGTTTCAAGAGCTGAAACGGATCTCGCGGAAAATCCGCTCTTTTTAACTTCCTTCCATGGCATAAAGCGCGGCGCCGATGGCTCCAGTCAACTGAGGGTGTTCCGGTACGAGAATCTTTCTTCCGATCTCCACTTCAGCCATGGATACCAGAAAAGGGTTATGAGCCACCACTCCTCCGGTCATGACGATATTTTCAGTCAATGACTCCATTTCCAGAACCCGCCGGATCACTGAAAAAAAAAGTCCTTTCACGATATCTTCGATTTTTTTTCCCTTTCGGATATTTTCCAATACTTCGGTTGCTGAAAAAACCGTACAAAAGCTTCCCAGCTTGACCATATCCTCAGACTTCCTCGCCAGCCCATCCATCTTTTCAAGAGGGATATCGAGGCGCGCCGACATCTCTTCCAGAAACGCACCGGTTCCGGCAGCGCATTTCCGATTCATCTTAAAGCTGCTTCGACGGCCGTCGGATTCCAGCTTGATGACTTTATTATCCTGTCCTCCGATATCGATAATCGTAATGGCCATGGGAAAATAATGATAGCATCCCTTGGCATGACACCCGATCTCAGTACGGCTGTCTGACGCATACCGGACATTATTCCTGCCGTATCCCGTCGATATGGTTTGGACGATTTCGTCTTTATCCTTTCCCGCCATTTTCAATGAAACCTGAAGAGACTCCTCAGCGGTTGCGGAAAAATCAGTCCCGGATTTCCGGACATCAAATCCGATCAGTCGTTTTTCCGAATCCAGGATGACCACCTTGGTCCGTGAGGACCCCACATCAACTCCCCCATAAAGCGGCGTACCTTTTGGTTTCCATGAGACGGATTCGGTTTTCATGATGGCGGCATCAAGTCCGGAGTCGATCTGTTCCATCGGATCAGAATTTCGATTCGAGAGCCTTCACCAGGGACCTCAATGTTGTATTGAACGGCGTATCCATTCCGGCGCGCTGTCCATATTCGACAAATTTGCCGTTAATAAAATCAATTTCGGTCCGGCG
>JBFMEI010000043.1:0-10449 GCA_040753295.1 Thermodesulfobacteriota bacterium
TTAGATGAATATAAATCTTCGATTTATAGAATTATTTTTTAAATTCAATGAGTTGAATCAAGAAAAGAACTGGAGTATTTAAATCGTGTTAGAAAATAATGAGAAATTGGTGATCACCCGCTTTCCACCGAGTCCGAGCGGTTTTCTTCATCTGGGGGGAGCTCGGACCGCTCTCTTCAACTGGCTGTATGCTCGTAAAATGAAAGGTAAATTCGTTCTCAGAATCGAAGATACCGATGTCCAGCGTTCCACAAAAGCATCTGTCGACGCTATTATTGATTCCCTGAAATGGCTCGGCATCGACTGGGATGAAGGCCCTTATTTTCAATCCGAGCGGCTTCCGGTTTACATGGAATTTATCCAAAAGCTCCTTGATTCGGGAAATGCCTATTATTGCGATTGCCCTGTCGATCGGCTGGAGGCCATCCGGAAAAATGCTCTGGCTGCGGGAGGGAAACCCAAATACGATGGGAAATGCCGCGAAAAAGGATTGACGAAATCTGCGGAAACAGTCGTGCGGTTCAAAGCTCCTCTTATGGGAGTCACGGTTTTAGATGACCTGGTCAAAGGGCATATTTCATTCCAAAACAGTGAACTTGACGATTTTATCATCGCCAGAAGCGATGGAAGCCCCACCTACAATTTCTGCGTCGTCGTGGATGACATCACCATGGGAATTAATACGATTATTCGGGGGGATGACCATGTGATGAATACGCCGAAGCAGATCCAGATTTACAATGCACTCGATTCGGCACTTCCTGTTTTTGCCCATGTCCCTATGGTCTTGGGCAGTGACCGCTCACGGTTGAGCAAACGGCACGGGGCCATGTCGGTTCTGGCATACCGGGATATGGGATACCTGCCGGATGCTCTTATCAACTATCTGGTTCGCCTGGGGTGGTCTTATGGAGATCAGGAGTTTTTTTCCAGAAAAGAGCTGATTGAAAAATTCAATCTTGAAAATATCGGAAAATCCGCCGGTATTTTCAATCTGGACAAACTCCTTTCTTTGAACGCCGGCCATATTCAGGCATCTTCTCCAAAAGACCTGATCCCGAGTCTCGATCCTTTTTTAAAAGAAAAGGGGTTTCCGGAAAAGCCTAATCAGTATCTGGAAGCCGCGGTTCATACTCTGATTCCCAGAAGCAAAACCCTCCAGGAAATGGCCGAAGGGATCCGGTTTTATTTGACAGACGACATTTCCTATGAGGCGGAAGGAATTAAAAAATTTTTTTTCGCCGAATCCGCATCGATTTTAAAACAGGTTGCCGAAGAAATCGATCGGGCTCCTCTCTTTGAGGAAAAAGAGCTCGAAAACGCCTTCAAATCGGTTATGGACCGGACAGGGTTGAAGCTGGGAAAGATCGCTCAGCCGGTTCGCCTTGCACTGACCGGAAAGATCGCAAGCCCTGGAATATTTGAAATCATATTGATCCTTGGAAAAGAATGCGTGCTTCAACGGCTTGGAAAAGCCGTCGATTTCATTGAGAAGAGATCTGCCTGAAAACAAAATGGACTTGACTCTTTTTCCGTTATTTTCTATTTTCTTTTTCATCAAAAAGCTGGGGGATCGTCTAACGGCAGGACAACGGGTTCTGGCCCCGTTAATCTAGGTTCGAATCCTAGTCCCTCAGCCAATTCGATGATCCAGGCATGAGGGCTTGATCGAAAAATCAGGCACCCCCGGCACTCTATATACGAATCTGTACCTCACCTTCGATCTCAACCGGAATATTAAACGGCAGCTCTGCCATCCCGACCGCACTTCGCGCATGAGCGCCGATCTCAGGACCGAAAACCGCGAGGATAAGATCCGAAAAGCCGTTGATGACATTCGGCAGCGTGTTGAAACCGGGTGCCACGTTGACCATGCCGAAAACCCGGGTCCACGCCATGATGCGGTCCAGGTCTCCAAGTACGCGCTTGAGGCTCCCGAGGATAGCCAGCGCGGTAAGTCGTGCCGAAGCATAGGCGTGATCGAGGGAGAGATCCCGTCCGACCTTCCCCAGAGGGGTGGCCAGGGAACCATCTGCGTTGGTTGGGCCGTGCCCGGAAATGAAAGCCCGAGTCTCCCAGACCCTCACGAATTGAAACGGAAGCGCCACACCCGGCGGCGCCTTTATCGGTGCCGGAAGCACCAGCCCAAGAGCAGCGAGCCGTTCTTCTATTCTGGCCATGGTTTTTTTCCTGTCGATTTGTGCGCTTCAGACGTATTCAAAACCTTCACTGAACTTCCTGGAAAGCTTTGTCCGATAGCGCTCACCATTTATATTCCCTCTCGGGTGGTTCAGAAGGCCATATGAATCTTTTTGGCGGTCAAATATAAAACACGGGGACTCGGAATCCGGATTTGAATAAGTCCGAATCCTCCCTGTGCAATACGGTTATGGATTATGGGGCGGTTACAACCTGATACCAGATATCGGTGATGGCATCATAGCCGGCAGCATTGGGGTGATTTCCGTCGTCGCTCAGAGTATTCCAGTTTTCGAAAATGGTCGTGGTGAAAAAATTGGCAACCCCAAGACCCCGGGTGGTGGCGGCATACAGGAGCGTATCATTGTAAAGCCGGACCTGGTTGGACATCCGGGGAAGGTCCGTTTCGCTGATGCGGTCATAACCGGCACTTCGTCTTGCCGGATCCGTCATCACCGGACGTCTCGACTGGTCATCGAGAAGTGCCAGATAAATCTTGGCACCGGTTGCCGACAAGGAATTTAAAATGGTGGTGATGTTGTTGGTGTAGACATTTAGATCATAAGGTTCGCAGCGGCTGTAGTCATTGTCGTAATCCACGTCACAGACGTAATTATAAAGGCCGAAAAGGTCGTTACTCCCGATCCAAATGATTGCCATTTTTATACTGCCGGCCGGAGCCGAATTTAAAATATCCACTGCCGGCTGCAGTTGCATATTGATCAAGTCCTGCGATGTATTTCCGGACTGGGCGAAATTATTAAGGGTTGATCCGGGATGAGAAACCAGGAGCCGGTTGATAAGTCTGGCCGGAAAACCTCCCTGTGCGGTTTCATCTCCATCTCCGAAGGTAAGGCTATCCCCGAGAGTCACCAGGGTTATTGATTGTCCGATCGCTGTAGAGGTGCTTAAAACAATTGTCAGAAAGATAATAAATATTCTCATGGCGACCCTCCTGTAATAATTATTTAGCGAATAGAAACCTAATCATTACTATATTTTATGATAATTATAAAATCAAGTCAATCATTATCTCCCTATCTAAATGTATTTTCAGGGAAATCATCAGCATGATATGATATAAACTCCTTTCAGAGAGGATTGATGGATCCGATCCTGAAAATGCGTTGAATTCATCGGGAGAGTTTTTATGAAAAAGTTTGCATTGGCATTGATGCTGGCTGTAATAGCGGTTTCATCAAGTGTTTCGGCACAGCCTCAGAAAGAGGAATTATTGTCCTCCCCCAGATTTTTAAAAAATCCTCAAAAGGCAGTATTTAAAAAATTGAGTCTGGAGCAGGTTCGAGATTCCATTAAAATCGTCTCCGGTCGCACCAGCGCCAGCTTTCAGTTCAATACTCCGGAGGTCGTTGTCATTCTGCCTTTTCTGGATAACAGCACCTATGCCGTCGTCACGTTTGAAAAACCGGAGGTCCTGGATGCAAAGAATAAGGCGATTCCTTTTGAATGGGAAAGAGGAGGGTATGACGCAGCATCTTTCTCCACGCAAATTCGGCTCTTAAATAAAGCGGATTCACGACCTTTGGTTTTTTTCCGGGTCCGGGGATCCGGAATGGTCCGATATCCGCTGGAGATCCAAACCGTTGAGTTCGATAAAAAAAAGAGCCGTGCAAAACCGGGAGAGGTCGAGTTGGACGGTCCTTTTATTACCTATGTCGACAGGAATATCGAAGAAATGTTTTTTCTGAATGCTGAAATCGGTCCGGTGAGGGCATTTGATGTCAATAAGCGCCGGCTGGAAAGCTACCCTTTCAAAGGAAGTCTTACAGAGGGGGAGATTACCAAAAGAAGACTGGCGTTTTGGGGTGAAATTTCAACGGTTGAAGTTGATACGGTTATGCACTGGGCCAAGTTGGAATTTGAGTATGATCTTCCTCCTTCCAAACCGATACCTGAAGAGTTTTCCGGAGTCCCTCGCTCAGATCTTCCCAAAGGGGTGGGAATGACAACCGGAAAAGTATCGCTGCGTGGAGTATCCAGGCCAGGGCAGCAGGTCCAAAAACCGGTGCCGTCAAAGGGTTCCAAGCCGCAAAAAAACTCTTCATCAGGCATCCCCTTGCATGTGGCGGTTGCCGTTTTTCCGGAAGCGGATGTCCTTAAGCTCATCCCTTCCGCTGCAGATATCAATCAGCAAAACGAGGCCGGATGGACCGCTCTCCATACGGCCTCTTACCGGTGCGATCGTGCGCGGACCGTCCAGGCGCTGATCGATGCGGGTGCAGATGTGAACCTTAAGACAAAAGAAGGTCAAACCTCGCTGTGGCTTGCCAGGTCAATGAAGTGTTCGGAGAATCAGCGGATTCTTGAACGAGCAGGGGCGAGATAAATCGCCCGGATGCTTTCTAACGCCTCACCGGACGGCATGAAATCCCGGATGAGGCCAGCATGGCGGCCTGGGCTTCGGCCTCCCTCCGGTTTTCAAATGCGCCGATATAGAGACGGCATTCCCCTCTGGAATTTTGGATGAGGTAAGGGGTGTACCCCAAACCGGAAAGTCTTTGAATTTTTTCCCGGACCGCCTCCTGTGAGGGAAAGGTTCCGATCAGGTTTGCATATTTGGTTTTTACAGGAACAGCATCTTCGAGATGTTCGGAGAGAATAAACTCCCGCGCTTCTTCAATGCTCTCAAAGTATCCTACCAATACCCGGAACCAGGTGCCTTTGTTTTTAAGTTCTTTTTTCACCTCATATGCGGAATATCCCTTGTTCCGGTATCCCGCCATGATCCGATCCGCAGTGATCTGATTGCGAAATGAACCGACTAAAACGGAATATGAGTATTCCGGAAAATCCCCGTGTTCTTTGTAGGAAATCAATTTTTCAGGTTCTGTGTACCCTTCTGCCTGAGTGAAATGGAATTTTGGATTGATCTTTAAAGGAATCGATCTGTTTTGAGGCGCAGGTGACTGTAACTCCGCTTTGTTTTCAAAAGCCGGTTGAGTTTTGCTTTCCGGAAGTTTATTCTGTTTCTCCGGAGTCAGCCACGGGGTCAGGTCCACGAGGGAAAAAATGAGGATTAAGCCGATTAGGGGGGCAAGTCCCGGAGCGATCCACCGTTTCCAATTTCCTGTATTCATATCACCGTCCCGATTGATGAAAGGGATTCACTCGAGGGTAAGGTTGAGAAACAGATAAATAAAATGATGATATTTGTCAATCCTTTTATCAGGATCTTTTTATCAGAAGCAGAAATTCGTTCAGGGATATTTGAGTCTTTACCTGAATCTCCGGATTCGTCCTGAGAAACCGGCCCTTGAGGTTGAGCTGAATGAAAGCCTGACGGCGAAAAAGCTTGCAGCCGCACTACCCGTCAGAATATAACCTGTGGAGTTATCTTGATAACCTCATGGAGGGATTCATGAAGCCGTATTTTGAAGCTTTGGAAAAAAAATCGGTCGAACTCGGGGCTGCTGCGGCCCGGCTAATTGAAACCGATCAAATTGTCTTTGATCCCCGCTCGTTTTTGAAATGCCGGTTCGGGTGCAATCGCTGGGGAAAATACTGGACTTGCCCGCCTCACATGGGTATTTCCAGGGAGCTTTTCATGGAGGCCTTCGGCCGGTTTCGCTGGGGCCTGGTGATCAAGACAGTAGATCCCAAAGCCGGTCAGGAAGTCGCTCTGGCCGTAGAAAAAGAGGCAATGCTCTCTTATGGGTGTCTATATGCGATGGCGCTGGTGCTCTGCGTCCAGTGCGATGCGTGCGCCTTTCCGGATCCATGCAAATTCCCTCACCTGGCTCGGCCTTCCATGGATGCATACGGGATGGACATCGGGAAAACCATCGAGCCTTTGGGATTTAAGGTTGAATTCGACATCCAGGGAAAATTGCTCCCGGCCTGGTACGGCATGGTTTTGCTGGATTGAGAAAGGAGAGATGGAAACAAATAAGGGAAACGGCTTGCCGTAACCTGTTATTCATATTATAAAAAGCGCAAAGAGAATTCCGATTCAGGAATTGATGGAACATGATGAAGGGAGACGTGTGCGATGCCTGAGCCGATGGGGAAGGGCGCATCGAATTTTATTCGCAGCATCATTGAAGAAGATCTGAAAGCCGGGAAATGGAAAAAGCATATACACACGCGGTTTCCGCCCGAGCCCAATGGATATCTGCATATCGGTCATGCCAAATCCATATGCCTGAATTTCGGACTTGCAGGGGAATACGGCGGACTTTGCAATTTAAGGTTCGACGATACCAATCCCGGGAAGGAAAGCATCGAATATGTGAATTCGATTAAAGCCGATGTTCGATGGCTGGGATTTGACTGGGAAAGCCGGGAATTTTATGCCTCGGACTATTTCGAAACCCTGTACCAATATGCCGCAACTCTGATCCGCAAAGAGAAAGCCTATGTGGACAGCCTCAGCGCAGAAGAGATCCGTCAGTACCGGGGAACACTGACCCAGCCCGGAATGAACAGCCCGTATCGAACCCGGTCCGCTGAAGAAAACCTCGATCTTTTTTCCCGGATGAGAGCCGGTGAATTTCCCGAAGGGACTCATGTCCTGAGGGCGAAAATCGAAATGGCTTCTCCGAACATAAACCTGCGCGACCCGGTCCTCTACCGGATTCTGCATGCCCATCATCATCGGACGGCAAATCAATGGTGCATCTATCCCACCTATGATTTCGCGCATGGGCAGTGCGACTCCATCGAAGGAATCACCCATTCCATCTGCACACTGGAGTTTGAAGATCATCGCCCCCTCTATGACTGGTTTTTAAATGAACTGGAGATTCATCATCCCAAGCAGATCGAATTTGCCCGGCTGAATCTGACGCATACGGTACTGAGCAAACGAAAACTGGTCCGGCTGGTCGATGAAGGGCATGTCACGGGCTGGGATGATCCCCGGATGCCGACCCTTGCGGGGCTGCGACGACGGGGATACACGCCTGAGGCCATACGGAATTTCTGTGACCGTATCGGTGTCGCCCGGGCCAACAGCATGGTGGATATCGGCCTTCTGGAACATTGCATCCGGGAGGATTTAAATAAGGGCGCATCCCGGGTGATGGGAGTGCTTCGCCCGCTTCGGGTCGTCATTGAAAACTATCCCGAAGGCCAGGTGGAACTCCTCGAGGCTGTAAATAATCCGGAAGATCCGACCATGGGCACGAGACAAGTCCCTTTTTCCCGAATTCTTTATATCGAACAGGACGATTTCATGGAAATTCCGTCCAAGGGGTATTACCGGCTCTCTCCGGGCAAGGAAGTCAGGCTCCGATATGCCTATTTTATCCGATGCAAAGAGGCGGTAAAGGATCCATCCACCGGAAACATTGTTGAACTCCGGTGCACCTATGACCCGGCGACAAAGGGCGGGGATTCACCGGATGGACGGAAGGTGAAAGCCACCCTTCATTGGGTAAGCGCTCTTCATGCCGTGGATGCACAAGTCCGTCTGTATGACCATCTCTTTGTTGAAGAAAACCCGGAAGAAGGAAAGGAAGGGGAAGGGTTCAGGGTGAATCCCGATTCCCTTCACCGGCTTTCTTCGTGCAAAATGGAGCCGGGTATTTCACAGGCAACCCCTGGTGAGCGATATCAGTTTGAAAGACTGGGATATTTTTACCTCGACCCCATGGATTCAACACCTGAAAATAAAGTATTCAATCGAATCGTAACCCTTCGGGACTCCTGGGCCAAGGCTCAGAAAAAAGGTTCCTGATCTGGAGATAACCCTTTGGCTGATCGGGCTCAGGAGCGATCCGCGTTGTTTGTGGCCACACTCACTTCATTCATGGGGCCGTTTATCATTTCTTCCGTGAATGTGGCGCTCCCGTCCATCCAGAGAGAATTTTCCATCAATGCCATCCAGTTAAGCTGGATCGCCACATCCCTTCTGGTAGCAGTCGCAGTCACCCTGGTTCCGGCCGGGCGGATCGCCGATATCTACGGCCGGAAAAAGATATTCACCCTGGGTCTTGTGATCTATACCCTGGCAACGGGTTTTGCAGGGTTTTCCGGATCCGCGGAGATGCTCATTCTTTTCCGGGTCATACAAGGTGTGGGTGCGGCCATGTTCGTCACTACCGGAATGGCCATATTGACCTCCATCTTTCCTCCCCAAAAACGGGGGAGGGTCATCGGCATTTATGTGGCGGCGGTTTATATCGGGTTGTCGGCAGGTCCATTTATCGGAGGGATGTTAACCCAGCATCTCGGCTGGAGAAGCATTTTTTTTGTGGTTTTTCCATTCGGAATTGCCTCCATCTGGATCACCCTGAAATATCTGAAAGGCGAATGGGCGGATGCAAAAGGTGAAACCCTTGATATTGCGGGGACGGTTCTTTATGCGATTTCGATTTTTTCCCTGGTCTATGGGTCCTCTTTATTGCCGGATGTAAAGGCGTTTTATTTTGGGATCGGGGGAGTCATCTCATTTTATGCCTTTATCCGGCGTCAATTGAGCACCCGATTTCCGGTATTTGAAGTTCGACTCTTCTCTCAGAACCGGCTCTTTACTTTTTCCAGTATTGCCGCCCTCATCCATTACTCGGCAACCTTCTCCGTCACCTTTTTCATCAGCCTCTACCTGCAGTACATCAAAGCGATTCCTCCCCAGGTTGCCGGAACCCTTCTGGTCGCTCAACCCCTGATGATGGCCCTCTTTTCCCCGCTTGCCGGAAGACTTTCGGACCGTATCGAACCCCGGAAGATCGCTTCATCAGGAATGCTTCTCACAGCGATCGGCCTCTTTCTTTTTGCCTCCATCGGGAAAACCACCGGAAGCGGATTTATCGTCGGTGTTCTCGCCATGCTCGGATTCGGATTTGCCCTCTTTTCATCCCCCAACATGAATGCCATCATGGGGTCGGTTGAAAAGAAGTTTTTCGGGATCGCTTCCGGAGCCGTGGCCACCATGCGGCTTCTGGGGCAGATGACCAGCATGGCTGTCGCCATGGTGGTTTTTGCCGTTTTCATCGGGCATGAACAGATATCGCCGGATAATTATGACCGGTTTTTAAAAGCCTTGAACGTTTCCTTCATCATCTTCGCCCTCATGTGCTGCATCGGAATCTTCTTTTCCCTGTTCAGAGGAGAGTTAAGAAATGAGACAAAATAAAGACTCCTGATGACAGGAATGAGAAACAGACAACACGCAAGAACGCGATTTCTATTTTTCATTTTTAAAAGTTGGAAATAAAGGCAAGGAGTCTGTTGTTATGGAACATATTTTCACGGTGGCCGCTCTATGGCTCGGTCTGGCAGTGCTCTCGGCTATTATCGCATATCACCTGCGGGTCTCTATCGCGCTGGTTGAAATCTGTGTGGGAGTGATGGCGGCGGCTGCGGCAGGAATTGCCGGTAAACCGAATCTTTTAGGGGCGGATCAGGAATGGCTCCGCTTTTTGGCAGCCTCGGGAGCGGTCCTGCTTACGTTTCTTGCAGGCGCCGAACTCGAACCTCAGGTGATTCGGGGGAAGCTCAAAGAAGTAACTGTTGTGGGCCTGGTCGGATTTTTCGCTCCGTTTTTGGGATGCTCGGCGGTCGCCTATTACATTTTGGATTGGAACCCTCAGGCCAGCCTGCTCTGCGGCGTGGCCCTTTCCACCACTTCCATGGCGGTTGTTTATGCGGTCATGCTGGAGACCGGGTTCAATCGAACCGAATTCGGAAAAGGGATTCTCGGAGCCTGTTTTATCAACGATCTCGGAACTGTGATCGCCCTTGGATTGCTGTTTGCTCCGTTCACCTATAAAACGGTTGTCTTTATTGGAGTAACTGCCGCTGCGTTGGCGGTATTACCTTTTTCAAGCCGGAGACTCACTCGATTATACGCCCATCGAACAGCCGCGATCCGGACCAAATGGGTGATTCTGGTTCTGTTCGGCCTGGGGGCTCTGGCGCTTTGGTCCGGGAGCGAAGCGGTGCTCCCCGCCTATATCGTCGGCATGGTATTGGCTGAGTTTTCCAACGGTGATACATTCTGGATCCGCCGGCTCCGCACGTTGACGGTCGGTTTTCTCACCCCTTTTTATTTTCTTCGGGCCGGAACATTTGTCTCCATCCAGTCCCTGGCGGCAGCCCCGGCGGTCTTTGTTTTTTTGCTTTTGGGGAAGGTGTTTTCAAAAATTTTCGGACTTTATCCCATCATCGGATTTTTCAGAAAACAGCGGGATGAGCGGTGGTACTATACCCTTTTAATGTCTACCGGTCTGACCTTTGGAACCATATCGTCCCTCTACGGCCTGTCCCACGGTATCGTGACTCAGGGAC
>JBFMEI010000044.1:0-7957 GCA_040753295.1 Thermodesulfobacteriota bacterium
AATTTCAGAACCATCATAGACGCCGCATCCGCTGAGCAATAGACCGATACGCTTTTTCATTCTTTCCTTCCCTCCTCCAGCACATGCCGGTTTAATGTAAAACAGATAAATTCTCCCTGAAAAACCGTCTCACCACCCCGGCCAACCGTAACAGAGACCGTATATTTTTTCCCTTCCACCGAAAGGACTGCCGCATCAGCCTGAATGGTTTCATGAACTCGGACCGGCTTGAGAAATTTGACGGTTGCCGAACCCAGAACCACGGTCGGGGAATTAACGGCAATCATCGCCGCGTAATCCGCAAGGCCGAAGATAAAGCCGCCATGGATGAGTCCCCGGTCGTCTGCGGCCATGCTCGGGATCGTGGACAGGGATACCCGGCTGACCCCGGTTTCCACCATTACCGGAGTCCCGCACAAGTGAGGATCAATCTGACGATGGGTTCGAATCTCCAAAGCTGTCTCCAGTCGGACTTAATCCGTTTATAAGGGTTTCAGAAAATCGAGCTCTCCCTTTTCAAAGATGGCGATGCAGGCATCGACCACTCTGGGATCATACAATTTTCCTCTGTTTTTACTGATCTCGGAGAGAGCGGTTGAAATGCCGAGTGCAGGCCGGTAAGGCCGATGGGTGGCCATGGCTTCCACCACATCCGCGACACACATGATTCTGGCTTCAAACAGAATATCATCCCCCTTGAGTCCTCTTGGGTATCCGGAACCGTCCATGCGTTCATGATGCTGGAGTGTGATCTCCGCGATCGGCCACGGAAACTGGATTTCCTTCAGGATTTCATAACCGGCCTGAGGATGGACAAGGATGAGGTTAAATTCAGCACTCGACAGCCGACCGGGCTTGCTTAAAATTTCGGCAGGAATGGAAATCTTGCCGATATCATGAATCAGGCCGGCAAAATAGATTCCTTCAATCTGTCCGGATTCAAGCTTCACCTCTTTGCCGATGGAATGGCAAAGCTGAGCCACCCGCTGTTGATGGCCGGCAGTATAGGGATCCCGGGTCTCGACCACGGTCGCCATGGCCTTGATGGTTCCCTCCATGGCTTTCCGAAGTTTCATGAGGCTTAAACTGATCTCATTTTCCATCCGTTTTCTTTCGCTGATATCCCGAACGGAAACCATGAAAGCTTTTTTTCTTTCCCATTCTGTTTCGACGGTGCTCAGTTCAGCGATAACCGATACTTCCCGGTTGATGGAGATTTCAATTTCAGAAGTCTCATTGATTTTATACGGATATTCAAATCGGCGGTTTACGATTTCATGCGAGGACAATCGAAACAGGGTTTCAGCGGCCGGATTGATGAACAGGACGCTCCCGGTTTCATTTAGTATTAAAATGCCGTCCGAGTTGTTGGTGATGAGCTTCCGGAAATTCTCCTCGCTGAGTCTCAAGGCATTTTGCATCTGAATCCGGTTTTCGATTTCTTTGGAGAGCTGGGTGTTCGCCTCCAGAAGGGACCGGGTTCTCGATTCCACACGCTGTTCAAGGTCGGAGCGGATCGCCCGATACTTTTTTTCCACGATCCATTTTTCACAAAATGCTGATGTAAATTGCAAGATTTCCTGCGGGAAAAAGGGTTTCTGCAGATATAAAAGCTTGTCTGCCGGAAGAATCATGCGGGCGGTCTCGAGAATATTGATCCTGGATTGTCCGGTAACCAGAACGATGCCGACATCCATATCGATCTTTCGAATCTCCTTTGCCGTCCAGATGCCGTCCGGTCCGGGAGGCATGTTGATATCCATGAAAATTACGGAATACGGATTTTTTTCTTCAAGGGATCTCCGGACCATTTCTACGGCCTTGTCCCCCTGGTGGCAGCGGCTCAATTCGATGGTTGAAAGGAGTGAATATTCTCCGGTATTCTGCCCCAGAGAGATGATCTCCTGATATAAATCCAGAATGTCCTGATCGTCATCTACGGCAAGAATTCGAAAGTGTCCGGCAGATGCAGTTGAAGATGAGGTCTCCACGGTTTCAGGCATGATTGGTCCCCCGGCTCCAAAGTGAAAATCGTTTTGACCTTATCAAAAAAGTATTTAAAAAAAGCCAAAACGATGGCATAGTCGCATCATTCATGGCGGAAGTGCATGGGAATCGAACCCACCCGGGACGGTTTTAGCGCCCCACACCGGATTTGAAGTCCGGGAGCCCCACCAGTGAGCTGTGCACTTCCGAAGATGTATGGGGATATAATATGGGATTCCTTTTGTTGTCAAGATGCATCCGGATTTGTGCAGTCTGAATTTCACCTGAATTGAGCGTTTCAGTTAAAGGTAGGGAAGGATATGATCGACTCGAACAGACTTAAAGATACCTTTCTTTCGCTGGTTAAAATCAGCAGCGTCAGTAAAAAAGAGGCTGCTTTTGCCCGTTATTTAACCAGCATTTTTAAAAGACTGGGGGGCCGGGTCCATCTGGATCAATCCGAATCCATGACCGGGAGCGACACCGGAAACCTGATCGTAAAATTTGATGGAAGTCGACAGATCCCTTCCCTGCTTCTTTCCGCTCACATGGATACGGTCCAGCCCGGAGAAGAGATCTGTCCGGTTTTTAAGGACGGCATTTTTAAAAGCAACGGTAAAACCATTCTCGGCGCAGACGATAAAAGCGCCATTGCCGTCATTATCGAAACGATTCAGACCTTGATCGAAAATGAGATCC
The DNA here is from genome assembly GCA_040753295.1 of Thermodesulfobacteriota bacterium. GTDB lineage: Bacteria > Desulfobacterota > Desulfobacteria > Desulfobacterales > UBA2156 > RBG-13-49-15. The sequence continues at coordinate 2,686 of JBFMEI010000044.1, forward strand.
CTTTCGGTCCCCTGGAGATTATCCTTACGGTTTGCGAGGAGGATGCATTATCCGGTGCGAAAAATCTCGATTTTTCATTGATATCCTCACCTTTTGGTTATGCATTGGATGCGACGGATACCGATGGGATTATCACAAGGGCGCCTGGAGCCAACCGATTCATTTTTAAAGTGCATGGAAAGGAAGCGCATGCCGGAGCCTCTCCGGAAAAAGGAATCAATGCCATTCAAGTGGCAAGCCGAGCCATCGCCTCGCTGGAATTGGGAAGAATCGATCAGGAGACGACCTGCAATATCGGCGTCATTGAAGGAGGATTCGCCACAAATATTATTCCGAATCTGGTCACCGTAACCGGTGAAGTCCGAAGCCATGATGAAGAAAAACTTAAACGCGTGACTGATAAGATCCTTGAGGCGTTCCGGAAGTCGGTGGATTCCCATCAAAGTTTGACGGCGGAAGAAAGGCTTCCCAGGCTGGAGGCGCATCTGGTCAAATCATTTTCAAAAACCCATATTCCCGAAGGCCATCCTCTGGTGTCCCTTGCGAGCTCCGCGGCTTCCCGGCTGGGAAGAACCCTGGTCAGCAAAGCATCCGGAGGCGGGTCGGACGCCAATATCTTCTTTGAAAAAGGGATCTGCGTGGGGGTTCTGGGGACCGGGATGAAGGAGATGCATACCGTTTCGGAATGGATCCGCCTGGAGGATATGATTCGGGCCGGTGAGTTGCTCATGACAATTATCCGGATGCACGCTTCTTCACAAGGATAGAAAACTATGGGAATACTGGCATACGTTGACTGCATATCAGGGATCAGCGGAGATATGATCCTGGGAGCTTTCGTTGATCTTGGAGTCCCCCTTGACTGGCTTGAGAACTCCCTCAAGGGGCTCCCCCTTTCCGGATTTTCTCTTTCCAGAACCCATCTCCTCCGGCATGGAATCCGGGCATGCAAGGTTCACGTCCGTGTCGATGAATCCCAACCCTTCAGAAGTTATACAGATATCCGCTTCCTTGTCGAAGGATCCCTCCTCTCCTTGCCTTTGAAAAATAGAAGTCTGGAGATTCTGGAGCGCCTGGCAGATGCGGAATCCAAAATTCACGGCTGTGTCAAAGAAGAAGTTCATTTCCATGAAATCGGCGGAGTGGACACCATGGTGGATATCATCGGGGCACTGCTTTGTGCGGAGTATCTCGGGATTCAAGAGGTGATATCCTCTCCCATCCCTTTGGGCAGCGGCGTGGTTTCCTGTGCGCATGGAACGCTTCCGGTCCCTGCTCCTGCAACTCTGGCCATTTTAACCGGGATTCCGGTCAAGGGTACGGATATCCCCCATGAACTGGCCACCCCCACCGGCGCAGCCATCATTACCTCCATGGCAACGCATTTTGGAAGCATCCCGGAGATGGTGGTTGAAAAGGTCGGATACGGAGCCGGATCCAGGGAAATCGACTCCCTTCCCAACATTCTGAGAATTCTTCTGGGGAGACGCGCCGGCTCGCCGGGAAAAGAGGAAGACCAAGTCTCCATCATCGAATGCTGCATCGACGACATGAACCCCGAGTTCTTCGGATTCCTCATGGAGCGGCTTTTCCAGGATGGTGCGCTGGATGTATTCTGGATTCCTGTCTTTATGAAAAAGAACCGGCCCGCCACCATGGTTCAGGTGGTCTCCAGAAATGAAATCCGGGAGCAGATCATCCGCAGGATTCTTTTTGAAACCACTACGTTAGGAGTCCGATTCACGGAAGCCGGACGCCGGATCCTTCCCAGAAAGAGCGTCCCGGTTCAAACACGCTATGGAGAGATTCCGGCTAAACAGGTCACCGAGCTGGATGGAAGGATTCGAATGGTTCCGGAATATGAAGCCTGCAGGAAAGTCGCAATCGAAAAAGGGATCCCCCTCAGAATCGTCTATGATGAACTCCAGAAAGACTTCGAAGGCCTTGACCGAGGGAGTTCATCAGGTGACGAAGGCGTTTAATATGTCGTTTCGAGGATCCACATGCTGAATCGTAACGCGGACCACATCTTCAGGCTTTAATTCAAAGGCGGCAGGAGCATTCAGTCTGCACTCAATCATATATTCCGGAATAAGGGCATGGTAACCGTTCCGGCTCTTTCCCAGAATAATGGCTTCTTCTTTTTGGCCGATCCGTTTCTCGATGTATTTGAATAACCAATACCGGCTTCTCCTGCTTTGAATTCCGATGACATTTGCCATGGGCTCTTCAAGGGTCGTAATCATCCGTTCGATCTCCTCCATCGAGTATGGAGTTTCCAATCCGAATACCGACCGGATTTGACGCTGGGTGGTCAGATCATAATATTTCCGAATGGGTGAGGTGGCGGTCACGTAGGCATCAAGCCCGAGTCCGCAGTGCCGCTCGGGTTGTGAAAGCAGGACGAACCGGTTTAAAAATTTCCGCTGCATCCAGTTTTGAAACAGATTTCCGTTCCCGCTGAACAGTCGCTCCTTGGGTTCAGGCTGGGATCGAAAAACAGCCGGGAGCCCGTTTCTGGCCAAAAAAGAGGCCATCATCCAGTTAGCCATGATCATAATTTCAGAAATCAGCATCCGGCTCGGGCTCTCCCGATTGGTTCGATTCATGGAAAGCTTTCCGTCTTCTTCGATTCGAATATTGATTTCCGGAAGTGTAATGTAGACAGCTCCCTGCTCCAGCCTGATTTTACGAAACCGTCTGGCGATCTCATGCATCAGGAGGATCTGACGACTCTCCGAAGCCATCAGATTGGCGCTCTGGTATGTCAACTGTTCCTGGACCCGGATGATGCTGGGGAAGATGTCGAATTCCGATATCCCCCCGGCCGGCGGGATCATGATCATGATACTGATGGCCGGCCTTGCCTCCCCGAATTTTAGACTGCACAAATCTTCGGCAAGGGTGGAAGGGAGCATGGGAATTTTCCCGTCCGGCATATAGATGGAGCTTCCCCGTCTCCGGGCCTCAATGTCCAGAGGAGTATCTTTTTCGATAACCTCACCCACATCGGCGATATGGACTCCGAGTCGAAGGGAGTCCCCCACCACTTCCAGGCTGAGGGCGTCGTCAAAGTCAAAGGTTGACTGCCCGTCGATCGTAATAACCGGGAGATGCGTCAGGTCTTTTCTCGTATTTCCAAATGGATAGGATTCACGCTCTCTTTTGGATTTCAGGATCAAATCCTCTGCATGTGCCAGCACGTCCTCCGGAAAATCGACCGGGATTTCCATTCGGATCAGATCGATATTCTGATCGGTATTCCAGGCGCCGAGCTTTACCAGCAGTTTAAAAACCGCTTCTTGGGATTCTATCCCGCATTCTTTCAGAATGGTTCGGGTCAGATCGAAAGTTTCGCTCTCTTTTTCCTTAATATAGTAGTCCTTGAGCATTCGGATCAATTGGAGTTCCGGTGCAGCATCCGAAAGGGCATCCTGTTCCAAAACAGACCTGATCCATGCTTTTCCATATTCGACCATCCGGTTCCGACGTTCGGTCTCCTCCGCCTCCCATCGGATCTCTTCGACTTTTTCCTTTGAAAATGGAAAAAACCGGAGATGATCGAATTTGAAATAGAACCGGTCCTGGAAGAAGGCTCTGACGACCGCAGCCTCATGGTCCCCATCATCATACCGGGGAAAGCAGAGTGAGGTCATGGTATTCAGATCGATCCATTCCTCCTCCGGGGAAAGGACTTCCCAGAGTTCCCGGATGTCGATCTGTTTGACCAGGTCATTCCGTCGATTCACCAGGGTTTTGAGGGTTTCGACCAGTCGATCCCGACCCATTCCAATATCCAGACAGGTGCTTGAACAATGAGACAACCGGTTTTTCGAAAGATTGACTTCACGGTTCGATTCAGTGATGAGGTGCACCCGTTCGGCTTTAATGTCGACAACCACCGCACAGATAATTTTCTGCCGGTCGATATATTCGATGACATTCCCGATCTTCATGATGTCACCATAACAATCGTGTGGGGCAAAGTCAACGCGATCCTCTTCTTCTATGGGTTGTTCGTCTCACTCGATTCTGCTATACCTCATCTCGCTCTTCAGGACCCGACCCCCCTCAAGGGGATTTTCAGTCGGATAGAGACAACATCGATTTACAGCCCGGCAAAGGAGACCGGAAAGATTCTTCATGAAATCGTTTTATCTCATCAAACCCTATTTTTTCGAAAACCGCCTCCTCATCGCATCAGGAATGGGGTGCCTGATCGCTGTTGATATTTTACAGCTTTTTATTCCTAGAGTTTTAAAATTTGCAGTCGATGATCTGACCTCCCTTCAGACCTCCCGGATGGAACTTCTTAAATATGCGTCGGCAATTATCGGATGTGCCGTTCTCATCGGGATCTTTCGATATGGATGGCGATACTGCCTCATGGGCCTTTCAAGACGGGTTGAAGAAGGGCTTAGGAACCGGCTCTTCACCCATATTCAAACCCTTTCAGCCCCCTACTTTAATCAGACATCCGCAGGAGATCTGATGGCCCATGCAACCAACGATATCCAGCATGTGCGGATGGCGACCGGGATGGGAGTGGTGGCGCTGATCGATGCGGTGGTTCTGGGTGCTGCCGCCATCGGATTCATGAGTTACATCCATATGGGATTGACCTTCCTGGTCTTGATTCCCATGCCGATGATCGTATTCTGCACCCGGTTTTTCAGCAAGCGGATGCATCATCTCTATCAGGAGGTTCAGGCGTCATTTTCCGATTTGACCGAGATGGTTCGGGAGAGCTTTGCCGGAATCCGGATTATCAAAGCGTTTGTCAGAGAGAAAGCAGAAGTCAACCGAATGAAAGACCGGTCGGAAGCGTATATTCAAAAAAACTTATCTCTGGCCAGGATCATCCGTTCATTTTTTCCGCTCATGCTCTTTTTCTCAAATTTAAGCATGGTGATCGTCTTATATTTCGGCGGGAAACAGGCGGTTTTTTTTACCATAACCCCCGGGGACTTTGTGGCGTTTATTTCCTATCTCGGACTCTTGACATGGCCCATGATGGCACTCGGCTGGGTAACCAATCTCATCCAAAGAGGAGGGGCTTCTCTGGATCGTATCGACCGGATTATGAAGACCCGGCCCCATATCCCGGACGGAACGATTTCAGGCAGAAGGATTCAGGCCCGGGGCCCGATCTGTTTCGAGCATGTTTTTTTCTCGTATCCGGGCAGGAATCCCGAAGAAGAATCGGATCCGGTTCTCAACGATATCCGGTTCACCCTGGAGCCTGGGCAGATTCTCGGGATTGTGGGTCCTC
>JBFMEI010000044.1:7967-10439 GCA_040753295.1 Thermodesulfobacteriota bacterium
TCCCGGGAGCGGAAAAACAACGCTTCTCTCTTTGATACCGAGAATTTATGACGTATCTTCAGGGCTCATCCGTATAGGGGAAATGGATATCAAACAGATGCGTCTCGAAGATCTCCGCAGCCGGATCTCCTTCATGCCCCAGGAATCCTTTCTTTTTGCCGACACGATCCGAAACAACATTCTCATGGGAAACCCCAGGATCTCTGAACAAAAACTTATGGAAGTACTGGAAAACGCCTGCCTGAAGGAGACGATCTCGGCCTTTTCAGAAAACCTGGATTCCCGGGTTGGCGAAAAGGGGATAATTCTGTCCGGAGGACAACGACAGCGGGTGGCGCTGGCCCGGACACTGATCAAAGACGCATCGATTTTTATCTTTGATGATCCCATCAGTCAGGTCGATATGGAGACCGGGAATCGGATCATCCGGCATATTTTGTCATTAAAAAAAGAAAGATCTATTTTCATCGTCTCCCATCGACTTTCCGCGGTTCGCCATTCAGACCGGATTATCGTCATGGATCATGGAAAAATCATTGCCGAGGGGTCTCATGAAACGCTTTTAAAAGATTCTCCATATTATGCCACAACCTATACCCTGCAGGCGGTTGAGGAGGAGCTGAATGCGGTCTGAGTTCGGGTATGCCGAGGAGGACCAGCTCGGCAAGCCTTACAATCTCAAGCTCTTGAAGCGGCTCTATCCCTATATAAAACCCTATTCAGGGCTTTTCACGGCATCCATAGGCCTGGTGCTGATGATGACCCTTCTCGACTTATCCCTTCCTTATGTGACAAAAATCGCCATTGACAGATATATTGTTCCCGGATTCCACGCCGGTCCCCGTCATCATACGGAGAAGACGGGCAACCGGACCCGATCGTATCAGATTCACGGAACCGATGATAACACCCGGGAGATCCTTTCCGGATATTCAGACCGTTTAACCGAGGAGACGCCGACCGGAACCATTACCTATGAATCGCTTCGAACATTTGAAAAGAAAGATCTCAGGGTTATTCGGAGACATGACGTCATCGGCCTCGGTATCTGCGCACTGATACTTTTGGGTATCGCAGCCGCTTCATTTACCCTTAACTTTTTCCAGGTGCAGCTCATGGAGTATATCGGTCAAATGATCATGCATGCCCTGAGAATGAACCTGTTTAAAAAAATTTTGAATCAAACCGTTTCATTTTTTTCAACGACTCCGGTGGGGCGCCTCGTCACCCGGTCAACCAATGATATTCAGAACATGCATGAACTCTTTACATCGGTTGTGGTGGTGGTTTTTAAAGACCTTTTTCTGCTACTGGGGATCGCGGGTGTACTAATCGCCATCAACTGGAGGCTTGCCCTTATTTCCTTTTCCGTTCTTCCTCTGGTGGCATATGCGTCTTTTAAATTTTCAAACCTTGCACGAGATGTTTTCAGAACCCTTCGGATAAAACTTGCCGAAATCAACACCCATTTTTCCGAGAGCGTTGCCGGGATACGGATTATCCAGATGTTTTTACATGAAAAAGAAAATTTTAGGCGCTTTGAGCGGCTCAATCATGACTACTATGCTGCCGGAATGCGGCAAATCCGGGTTTTTGCCGTATTCATGCCGGTGATTGAGGTGTTGGGAGCGGTTGCTGTGGCCATGATCATCTATTACGGCGGGAGTTCGACATTGGATGGAACCATAAGTCTGGGCGCTCTGGTGGCATTCATTTCCTATATGAGAATGTTTTTCAACCCGATCCGGGATGTTGCGGAAAAATATAATATCATGCAGAATGCCATGGCCAGCGCGGAGCGGATATTCCTCATCTTAGACCGGAACGATTCTCATGAACCGTCTTTTGAATCGGATCAGACCCCCATCACATCCGAATTCAGAATCTCCAGGATAGCCTTCAACCATGTTTCCTTCGAATATACGAAAGGTGAACCGGTTCTGGAAGATGTTTCATTCGAGGTTCATAACGGGGAGACTCTTGCCGTTGTAGGACCCACAGGTTCAGGGAAAACCTCTCTGGTAAACCTGATTCCACGGTTCTATGATCCCGGTTCAGGAGTAATTCTCATTAATAACATGGAGAGTCAAGCCATAAACCTCGTTCAGTTGAGAAGCCGGATCGCCTTAGTCACTCAGGATCCCTTTCTGTTTTCAGGAACCCTCTATGATAATATCTGCTGGAATTCGGATGGTTCCAGAAAGTTGCCGCTGGAAGAGATCCTCGAATTGTCCCAATGCAGAGACTGGATTGAACGCCTTCCCCAAGGGATCCAAACCCGGCTCACCGAAGGCGGCAAAACCCTTTCGAGTGGAGAACGGCAGCTGATTTCCATTGCAAGGGCGTTTGCATTCAATCCGGATCTGGTCATCCTGGATGAAGCCACTTCCTATCTGGATTCACAGACTGAGAAGCGGATGCAGCACGCATTATCCAATCTGATGGCAAAAAAGACGTGTATCATCATCGCCC
>JBFMEI010000045.1:0-10424 GCA_040753295.1 Thermodesulfobacteriota bacterium
AAGCATATGCCAAAGACGGGATTGTTCAAAAAGCCGTTAAAGCCGTCAAAAACGCCGCGCCGGAACTTGTCGTGATCACGGATGTCTGCCTCTGCCAGTATACGGACCACGGGCACTGCGGGATTCTGGACGGTAAAAAGGTGGATAATGACGCCAGTATCGAAATCATCGCCCAGACCGCGCTTTCCCATGCCAAAGCCGGGGCGGACATGGTGGCCCCCTCGGATATGATGGACGGCCGGGTAACGGAGATCCGGGATCTTCTGGATGAAAACGGATTGACCCACATCCCCATCATGTCTTATGCGGCAAAGTACTGTTCCGCCTATTACGGGCCGTTTCGCCAGGCTGCGGATTCCGCTCCCAAGTTCGGAGACCGCCGCACGTATCAGATGGATCCTGCCAATACCCGGGAAGCCATTCGGGATGCCGCCATGGATGTGGAAGAAGGTGCCGATATCCTGATGGTCAAACCGGCGCTTCCCTATCTCGACATCATCTCCCGGATGCGGGAAGAGTTTGATCTTCCAATTGCCGCTTATAATGTGAGCGGCGAATACGCCATGATTAAAGCAGCGGAGAAAATGGGATATCTGGACGGCCCCAGGGTTATGATGGAGACCCTGACCGCCATCAAACGCGCAGGAGCCGATATGATCCTCACCTATTTTGCACTGGATGCGGCAAAGGCGCTGGAATCCAGATGAACCCGAATCCGCATGCGGTAAAACACGGTTCAGGTCCCGGGAAATCGGAGTCAGAGGCACCCAGACTTGTCGCCTGGGAGATTACCCGAAACTGCAATCTGGACTGTGTGCACTGCCGGGCTGCGGCAACGCGGGGGCCTTATACCGGAGAACTCGACACCGAAGCGGCCTTTCGGCTGGTGGATGAGATCGCTCTCCTGGGGAATCCTATCGTCATTCTCACCGGAGGAGAGCCTCTTCTGCGAAAAGATATTTTTGATGTCGCATCCTACGGCACCCGCAAAGGGCTTAGGATGGTCATGGCGCCGAACGGAACCCTGATTACCGAACTACTGGCAAAGAGAATCGCCGATGCAGGAATCAAACGGATCAGCATCAGCCTGGACGGCGCCACACAGGAAAAACACGACCGGTTCCGGGGAGTTGAAGGAGCGTTTGAGGGTGCCCTTCAGGGGATCCGGCTCGCCTCAGATGCCGGGGTCGAGTTCCAGATCAACACCACCATCACCAAAACCAACCTGGATGAAATCCCCAGAATCCAGGATCTTGCCATAGAACTGGGAGCGGTGGCTCACCATATCTTTCTTCTGGTTCCCACCGGTCGCGGGAAGTATATCGCCGATCAGGAAATCAGTGCGGATGAATATGAAAAAACCCTTCACTGGTTCTATGACCAGCGGAGTAAAACTTCTCTCCAGCTCAAGGCCACTTGTGCTCCCCATTATTACCGGATCCTCCGGCAGCGCGCCAAAGAAGAAGGAATAAGCGTCGATTTTAAAACGCATGGCCTTGATGCCGTGACCCGGGGATGCCTGGGAGGCGTGGGATTCTGTTTTATTTCCCATCAGGGCCTGGTTCAACCATGCGGATTTCTTCATCTGGATTGCGGAAATATCCTGAAAGCCCCGTTCCATGAAATCTGGAAAAATTCCGATATTTTCCTGACGCTTCGAGACTACAGCCGTCTGAAAGGAAAATGCGGGATATGCGAATACCGCAAGGTGTGCGGCGGGTGCAGGGCCCGGGCCTATGAAGCCACAGGCGACTATCTGGAAGAAGAACCCTTGTGTACCCACCGTCCCCGGCGTTCAGAATAGCTGTTCTCTTCAACACGCCGATCTGCCGACTCTCCTCCCCGTTGGTCTTTTTCATTTTCCTTAAAAAATCTTGCACTTGACACCCGGAGGATGGTATTTAGATATCGACGATTTGAGTCCCATGGAAATTGTCGGATTCCATGGGACGTTGAAGAATTTTCCTCAAGCAAAGGAACCTTCCATGAGAATCAGCGCACTCATGATTCCGGATCCCATCACCATTACCGAAGATGCCTCCATCCAGGATGCCATTGAATTAATGAAGATCAATTCCATTCGACACCTTCCCGTTGTTGCGCCGGGGATGGTTCTGAAAGGGTTTGTCACCCTTGCCGATCTCAAACAGGGTCTGATCCCTTCCATGGTCGGGAATCTCACCCTTCCCGACCTCATGATCCGAAACCCCATTACGGTCAATCCCGACGATGAAATCGAGGTTGCCGCCCAGAAATTCTACAAACACAAGATCGGCGGCATGCCGGTGGTCAAGGAAGAGAAACTCGTGGGGATCATCACGGAAACCGATATTCTGAGAGCCTTTATCGATATGATGGGGATTTTGAACGCCAGTTCCCGGATCGATGTGGTGATCGGGAATACACCGGGATCTTTTCAGCATGCCCTGCAGACCATCCATGATGCCGGCGGTGAGATCATCAGCATCGGCATGACGGCTCGCCAGGCAAACCGAAGAATCTACTTTTTCCGATTAAGCCCCTGTAAAAGCAGACGGATTAAAGAAGCGCTGGAAGCGGAAGGCTTTGAAGTTACAGACGCCATGGACTAGTCAGGGGTTCGAATGAACTTCCTAGACATGAAAACCGTGATCTTCAGCCACATCGTCACGGACATCGTCTGTTTGCTTGTGATGCTGTTTTTGTGGCAGCGTAACCGCAGCCGCTTTGCAGGATTGAGTTTCTGGGTGGCCGACTATGCCATGCAGGTAGCCGCAGTGGTTTTAATTATGCTGCGCGATGTCATCCCGGACGCAATCTCGATGGTGGGCGGCGGCAGCCTGGCCATTGCAGGACTCCTGGCCATGCTGCTGGGACTGCAGCGCCTGTTCAATCAAAAAGCCACACAGATCCACAATTACATCCTCATGGCCGTTTTCATTGTCGTACTTTCCTATTTTGCTCTGGTCCAACCGAATCTGGCGGCCCGCAACCTCAATCTCTCTGCAGCCATTTTGATTCTGAGCTTTCAGTGCATGTGGTTTTTGCTTCGCGGGGTTCCTCCCGATCTTCGTCCTCTGACACAAGGTGCCGGCATGGTCTTTGCCGGCTACAGTGCAGTAAGCGGCACCCGTGTGGTTTTAATCCTGACCGGACCGATATCCGACAGCCATTTTTTCAGCTCCGGCACATTTGATACTCTGATAATACTTTCCTACCAGATGCTCTTCATCATTCAGACTTACAGCCTGGTCCTGCTGATCAACAGGCTGTTGCTTAAGGATGTCCGGGAAAGAGAAGATAAATTATCGGAAAACGAACGCTATTTCCGGACTTTGATCTACACCCTTCACGAAGATATTCTGGTGATCGATCGCAACTACCGCATCACGGATATCAACAATACGGCACTCCAAGCCCTTGGAAAAACACGGGAAGAAGTGATCGGAAAGGACTGTTTTGTGATTTCCCATGGATTCAATGCTCCCTGTAATGAAAAAGGTGAGGGCTGCCCTCTGATTGAGGTATTTAATACCGGCAGAGTATGCAGTTGCCAGCATATCCACATCAGGGAAATCGGTACCCGGGTCCATGTCGATATTCTGATGTCCCCGATTAAGGACGCTGACGGCAGGGTTACCCACGTGGTGGAGGCCTCCCGTGACATCACGGATCTGATTAGCGCTCTGGAAGAAAAACAGAGCAGCCAGCAGCACTACCGGGTCACTCTGATGAGCGTCGGGGATGCGGTGATCACCACCGATTCCCAGGGCCGGGTGGAAGTACTCAACCCGGTGGCCGAAGCCCTTACCGGATGGACCTGTGAGGAAGCCAGCGGCCGGACTCTGGATGAAATTTTTCAGATCGTCAATGAGTATACCGGCGAGCCTGTCCAAAGCCCATTGGAACTGGTGCTGCGCGAAGGTAAAGTCGTGGGCCTGGCCAACCACACGCTGCTGATCGCAAGAGACGGCAGCCGACGACCCATCGCCGACAGCGGAGCCCCGATTCGAAATGATAAGGGAGAAATCGAGGGAGTGGTGATGGTTTTCCGGGACCAGACCGAGGAGCGCCTGGCATACCGATTGACCCAGACAAGGCTTTCCCTCATCTCGTATGCTTCCAGTCATTCCCGCGACGAGCTGATTACCAAAGTGCTGGATGAAGCGGGTGGATTTGTTGAAAGCCCCATTGGATTTTACCATTTCGTGGAACCGGATCAGAAGACGCTTTCCCTTCAGCACTGGTCAGCCCGCACACTGAATGAATTCTGCACGACAGAAAGTAAGGCAATGCATTATGGAATCGATCAAGCCGGAGTCTGGACAGACTGCATTCATCATAAGAGGCCGGTGATCCATAATGACTACGCCTCTATTCCCCACAAAAAAGGAATACCCGAAGGGCATCCTCAGGTGATTCGAGAGATGGTTGTCCCGGTGATGCGAGAAGGCAAAATCATGGCCATCCTCGGAGTAGGGAATAAACCGACCGACTATACCGAGAAAGATGTTGAAATCATCTCCTATCTGGCGGATGTTGCATGGGAGCTCGTCAGTCAAAAACGGGCATTTGAAGCTCTCCAAGAGAGCGAAGACCGTTTCAAGCATGTATTTCAATATTCCGCTATCGGAAAAAGCATCACCCTCCTTTCCGGTGAAATTCAGGCCAATGATGCGTTTTACAGAATGCTCGGCTATTCAGAAGCAGAGAGCCGATCCATTAAATGGCAGGAAATCACCCATCCGGACGACATCGAAACCAGTCAGCGCATCATCAACTCTTTATTATCCGGAGAAAAAGCATCCGAACAGTTTACAAAACGATATATTCATAAGAACGGATCCGTGGTATGGGCCGAAGTGAGTGTCGTTTTGCGCCGCGATAAAGAGGGGAATCCGGTCTATTTCATGACGACGATCAACGATATTACCCAAAGAAAGCATGCGGAAAAAGAGCTTGAGGAGCGGGAATCAATGCTGCAGACCATCCTGCGGGCCTCTCCGATCGGGATGGGGCTGGTTATCGACCGTGTTTTTAAATTTGTGAACGACTCCATGTGCCGGCTGATCGGCTATTCCCGTGAGGAACTGATTGGAAAAAGCGCTCGAATCATCTACCCGAGCCAGGAGGAGTTCGATCGGGTCGGAAGAGTCAAGCATGGTCAGATTCGTGAACAAGGGGTCGGGGCCATTGAGACACAGTTGAGACATAAGGATGGATCAATTATCGATGTAATTGCAAGTTCTGCAGCCATTGACCCGTCGAATCCATCGGCCGGTGTGATTTTTACCATGACGGACATTACTGAACGTAAAACTGCTGAAACCGAGCGGGCCAACTTACAGGATCAGTTGGTGCAGGCTCAGAAGATGGAGTCGGTAGGGAGGCTTGCCGGAGGGGTCGCCCATGATTTTAATAACATGTTAGGGGTAATTCTGGGCAGGACCGAACTGATTTTAATTGGAATGAAGCCGGAAGATCGCCGTTATACAGATTTGACAGAGATTCAAAAGGCAGCCAACCGGTCGGCGGATCTGACCCGGCAGCTTTTGGCCTTTGCCCGCAAACAGACGATTGCACCGAAGGTGCTTGACCTGAATGAGGTTGTGGAAGGGATGCTCAAGATGATCCGGCGATTGATCGGCGAAGATATTGACCTGATATGGAAACCGGATGCAGATCTATGGCCTGTAAAAATGGACCCGGCGCAAATCGATCAGATCCTGGCCAATTTGTGCGTCAACTCAAGGGATGCCATCAAAGGAACAGGGAAGGTGACCATTGAGACTGAAAATGTGGTCATCGACAATGCCTACTGCATGGATCATACCGGTTGTATGCCGGGTCGATATATCATGCTGGCGGTGAGTGATAACGGATGCGGCATGGAAAAGGAGATTCTGTCCCATCTGTTCGAGCCCTTTTTCACCACAAAGGAAATCGGGAGAGGGACAGGGCTGGGACTGGCAACCGTGTATGGTATTGTCAAGCAGAATGGAGGATTTATCAACGTTTACAGCGAATCCGGGTATGGAACTGCCTTTAAAATATATATTCCGCGTTTCGAAGGAGCAGCTCCCAAGGAAGTAGAATTCAAACTTCCAGAAATTGTCCAAGGCAAAAGAGAACAGATCCTGCTGGTAGAGGATGATCCGGCGATTTTGGTAATGGGAAAGGTGATGCTCGAAAAGCTGGGATATGTCGTGATTGGAGTCGAAAGCCCTGGTGATGCTATAAAACAGGCCAAGGAATATCCTGATCCGATCCATCTGCTCATCACCGATGTGGTCATGCCGCAAATGAGCGGCAAGGATCTGGCCCGGAAGATCAAAGAGATTCAACCTGAAATTAAGATCCTGTTCATGTCCGGTTATACGGCCAATGTCATCGCTCATCATGGGGTATTGGATGAGGGAGTCAACTTCATCCAGAAACCGTTTTCAATGGCGACATTAAGCACCAGAATCAAGGAAGCATTGGGATAGAAATAAAATTTCAAGCCCTGATTCTATTCCAATGAAAAGTTGCCACCAAATTCATTTATCCTTGACAGTAGTGACATTGAACCGGATTTGAAGGATATCTCCATCTGAAACCAGGTAGGTTTTTCCTTCCAGACGCACGATCCCTCTTTTTTTAGCTTCTGCATACGAACCGGCATTTATCAGCTCCTGATGATTTAAAACCTCAGCCCGGATAAATCCTTTTTTCATATCCGAGTGGATCGCACCGGCCGCATCCTGGGCTGTACTTCCCTGGGGGATGGTCCATGCCCGGACTTCGCTGCTTAAGACCGTAAAAAATGTAATCAATCCAAGAAGGGAAAACGATTTTTTAATCACCCGTTCCATGGCAAAATCATGGATCTGAAACTCCCGGGCGAACAGTTCGGCATCACTTTCGTTCATCTGGGAAAGTTCCTGTTCAAGCCTTCCCCGGATCACCATCTGCTCTTCAAAAAACGGCCCTTCTTCCATTTTCGGCGGAGCTTCATCATCATCGGCGTTGTTGAAGAGGACCAGCATGGGTTTTGCCGACATCAACGGGTATCCTCTGAGGCTGGGTTTTTGGGTCAATTCCAGATGCCTTCGCAACGGAATCCCCTTTTCGAGAAGCTCTGCAGATGATGAAAGAGCCGTAAATTCCTCTTCGTCCATCTTCTTCCCGCGCTTTCGATCCAGCAGAATTCTCTCCAGGCGCTTTTCCACGACCATCAGATCGTTCAACATCATCTCCTGATCCAGTTTCAGAAAATCAGGCAGGGGTGTGGGATTGCCCATGCCGGCTGCCTTAAAGTTGCGGATGACATGGATTAAGGCGTCACCCTCCTTGATCAAAGAACCGCTAACCGGATCGCCGGGATGCTCCGGGCGGTGCAGGGTCGATGCCGGGAGAAGATAGGTCACCTGGCAATAAATGATTTTCTTGGGATTAAAGATGCGTGCTAAATCCCTGACCCGGGGATCCGGAACAGGGATTGTCCCGATTCGATCCTCTCCTTTCTGGATTGAGTCTGTAATCTGTCTGGTCAGTGCGGAGAAGAGCGTTGTCTTTCCGGATCCGGAAAGTCCGATCATGCCGATCTTCATATCCGACTCCCTTGAAAATCCGTTTAACTATTTATTCCATGAAAAGAGACTTGCTCCCAGAGTCAGGCAGACCAGGGCGATGGACAGGAGAATCCCGATCTCCAGACTCACATCCCGAAGGCTTGCCCCGTCATTCATGATCATTCGAGCCGCTTTGAGCATGTGAGTGAGGGGGAATGTCTGGGCAAATGTTTTAATCCACCGGGGAGCGCTTTCAATGGAAAACCAGACTTCGGATAGAAACATCATGGGCCAGGTGATGAAGTTGAGTACCCCGTCGGCAAACTCTTCGCTGGTCCCGCGGGAAGCCACCAGAAGTCCCATGGCGCTCATGCTGAGTCCTCCCACAAAAAATACGGCAAAGAGATCCAGATAGAATCCGGCGACTTCGAATGAAAAAATAAGATGACATCCCGCCCATACCACCGTCAGAGTAAACATCAACAGAAAGATTCTGGACAGAACCTGAGCGGTTAAGTATTCAAATGCCGTCAGGGGGGTTGCCTTCAACCGTTTGAGGACACCGTTTTTTCGATATCGCACAACGATATATCCGACACCCCACAGGGCGCTGAACATCATATTCATTGAAAGGATACCGGGAAAAAGCCAGTCGATATACCGGATCCGCTTTCCCTTGAACTCCATTCGACTGGCCGGCAGATCGTCCGTCATTTCGGCAAAGCTTCCCCGAAACGCCTTTTCAAGAATATATCCTTTTGGAGAGGTGTCATCCACCCAGTACTGGAAAGGGGTTGCATCAATCCGGATCAGAAGATCGATTTTATGATGTCTCAGCGTTTCCAGCCCTTCCTCCAAGGTCTGAAATCCCACAAACTCCGTATACCGGAGTTCCTTGAAGTCGGAAGGGATATCCACAGATGAACCGGATTCAATCCTTCCGGAGTAAGGAGCCAGTCCGACTTTGTATTCCGTATATCCTTTTCCGCCGAAAATAACGCCGAATCCGGCGACGATTAAAAATGGAAAGACGAAATTCCATCCCAGAGCGCTTCGATCCCTGAAGAACTCCAGGTTTCTGGCTTTAAAAATCGCCCAGAGTCGTTTGAATTTCATTTCAGTTGCGAAGCTTTCGACCTGTCAGTTTGATAAAGACATCTTCCAGATTAGGGGATCGAATCACCATATCGCTCAATGGTACCCCGTTTTCCAGAAATTCCTTCAGAAAGGAATTGATATCGTCGGTCTGAATTTCAATCCGATCTCCGATTTCTCCGGCGAAAGTCGGAAGTTTGCCGAGAGAATTTTTCACCCCGGCCTTTGAAAGAGAAAGAACCGCACCCCGGCAATGTGTTGAAATCAGGTCCCGGGGGGATCCCATGGCAATCAGTCTTCCATGGTCCATAATTGCGACGATATCGCACAACCGCTCCGCTTCCTCCATGTAATGGGTCGTCAGAATGATGGTTCGACCCAATCCTTTCTGTCTTTCAATGATTTCCCAGAGGTTTCGCCGGGCATGCGGATCGAGTCCGGTGGAAGGTTCATCCAGAAAAAGAAGCTGGGGGTCGTTGATCAGGGCCAGTGACAGGAGGAGGCGCTGTCTCTGCCCTCCGGATATTTTGTCGTTGTATTGGGTTAAAATCTCATCCAGGTAGCACTCTGATATCAAACCCTTCAGATCCGGACTTGTCCGGTAAAACGCCTGAAATGTCTTTAATGTTTCATGGACCGTCAAATAGGAAAGAAGCGCGGTCTGCTGGAACTGGATCCCTACCTCCTCCCGAAATGCGGTGGTGCGGGGATTGCCTTTATACAGCACTTCCCCGGATGTGGGAGGAATGATGTTTTCAATGATTTCGATGAGGGTGGTTTTACCGGCACCGTTGGGTCCCAGAAGGCCGAAGCAGGTCCCTTTCTCAATGGAAAAGGTGACGTCACTGACTGCTGCAAGAGTTTTGAAAAATTTACTGATCTGTTTGACTTCCAATATATAGGACATATCACCAGCACATAAATGGATCGGCACAACTTATTTTTCGATCCGGAAATAAAAGACTCCCCGATTTCTTGAATTCAAGGGGAGTCTTTTTGAATCGTTTTGATAAAGGAGGGATGATCGATCCGGCTATTATTCGCCACCCTCATATTTGAATGAAAGCAATACCCTGGCCCTATAGGCGACCACCTTGCCGTTTTCGACTTTCAAGTCGAGTTTGGAAATTTCGGCAACTCGTAAATCTCTTAATGTTTTACTGGCCCGTTCAATCGCGTTCTTTGCTGCATCTTCCCAAGAGACCGTGCTGGTTCCCACCAATTCGATGACTTTATAAACACTATCGCTCATCTGATCCTCCTTTCCTGGTCTTTAACGGTTGTTGACGGTACAAACAGGTGGTTTTTTCTTCTATAAAAGAAAAATCCAGGTCAAGTCAAGATCATATTTTTTCCGCAGATTTCTTCAGTATCAGGAAAAGAACCCCTCCCAGAAGTGCAATGAATCCGCTGACGGCAAAGAGACCCGGCGTACCGATTTGATCATACAGACTCCCGCTGAGCAGAAATCCTCCCATGAGCCCGAGTCCATAAGTGACGGCATTGTTGGCAGCCTGCCCCAGTGTCTTGGAGTCTTCAGGGGACAGGGAATCGATATAAAGGATGCTTGCCATGTGAAACGCACCGTAAGTGACGGCATGCAGGACCTGGGAGATACAGATCAAAAACCAGGATTTAACAAAAACAAGGGAAACCCATCTCAAGGCTGCGATAAAAAAAGAAAAAGCCAATACCCGTTCCAGGGGATACCTTGAAAAAAGAGCTTTGGATTTTACCATAACCAGAATCTCGCTCCCCGATGCAATAGCCCATGTCGCACCGATAAATGCCTTGGAG
>JBFMEI010000046.1:0-10325 GCA_040753295.1 Thermodesulfobacteriota bacterium
ATTTTATTCAGCGAAGCGGCATCGTTACCGCTATGGTAGGATTGCTTCAAGCACCTCCGGGAACCCGGTTATTCGATCGGTTGCGTCATGAAAACCGGGTCACCGGATCCATCTCTGGAGATAATGTCGATGGAAGCACGAATATTATTCCCAAGATGGGAATTGAAAAGCTTCTGGAGGGATACCGAACCATCATGCACCACATTTATTCCCCAAAGTATTATTACCGACGGGTTAAAACGTTTCTCAATGAATTCAAACCCCCAAAAGCAACCCCTCCCATGAACGTTCAAAGGGTTCTTGCTTTTTTCAGATCATGTTTAAAGCTCGGCATCTGGGGGAGAGAACGATTCCATTACTGGAAGCTTCTCGGCTGGACCCTGATTCGACGCCCCAGGCTGTTGCCTCTGGCGATCAACCTGGCCATTTACGGCTATCATTTCAGGAAAATTTGCAAGCTGTATATTCATTAAGCCATTTTTCCGGGTCACAGAGTCTGATCCGGTTCTAATACCCCCTGACCTGATTTCTCATTTGACGGTTACAAATATGTGGATTACAACCCTTTCCACTCCTTGAGGAATTGCGTATGAATCTCACCTTTCAAGAAATTATGATTCGTAAGAATTTCCTGATGAAAGGGGATCGTCATGTGAATACCTTCGATCTTAAACTCATGCAACGCCCGCTTCATTCTTGAGATGGCCTCATTCCGGTTTTTTCCCCAGGCGATCGCTTTACAGATAAGAGAGTCATAATATGGAGGGACATCATACCCTGTAAACAAATGAGTATCCAGACGAATCCCGGGGCCACCGGGCAGAATCAGATTCCTGACGGTTCCGGGTGAGGGCATGAATCCATCTTCAGGGTTCTCTGCATTGATGCGGCATTCCAATGCCCAACCATCGAGCCGGATATCCGCCTGCTTCAATCCAAGCGCTTCTCCCCGGGCAATTCGAATCTGCTCAGCAACCAAATCCACACCGGTCACCATCTCTGTAACCGGATGTTCCACCTGAATTCGGGCATTGACCTCCATGAAATAGAATTTTTTTTCCTGATCCACCAGAAACTCAATGGTTCCGGCGTTCGTGTAACGGATGGATTCAGCGATTTTAAGGGCGGTTTCACAAATCTTTTCTCTGAACGCCACATCGACACAGGGAGAGGGTGACTCTTCGATGAGTTTTTGATGTCTTTTCTGGATGCTGCATTCCCGCTCAAAGAGATGGATCTGATTTCCAAAATAATCTCTCAGAATCTGGACTTCGATATGCCTGGGTTTTTCAAAATATTTTTCAATATACACATCCGGATTTCCGAAGGCCGCCCTGGCTTCACCCGATGCGGTTTTAAGTGCTTCCGGAAGTTCATGGGCGCCTCTGACGATCCTCATTCCTCGTCCCCCGCCTCCCCCGGATGCTTTGATGATGATCGGATAGCCGATCTCTTCGCTCACCTGTTCTGCCTGATCCGATGAACGGATAATCCCGTCACTTCCCGGTATGATCGGAATTCCCAGAAGTTTCAGTTTTTCACGGGCAGCGCTTTTATCTCCCGCAGCGGCAAGGCATTCGGGACTTGGCCCGATAAACTTGATGGACGCTTCTTTACAGGCTTTTGCAAACAACGGATTTTCGGATAAAAATCCATATCCCGGATGAATGGCGTCCGCACCGGAATCATGTGCCGCCTTGAGAATATTTTCAATATTCAAATAGCTTTTTCTGCTCAACGCGGATCCGATATTCGCCGCTTCATCCGCCATTTTCACCGGAAGCGAATTCCGGTCTGCATCAGAAAACGCAGCCACAGACAAGATTTCCATTTCTCGGCATGCCCGGATGATGCGAAGGGCGATTTCTCCGCGATTGGCAACGAATATTTTTTTAAACCGGTACGGGAGTCTATGCTTCAATTTCAATCTCGATGAGATCCTGGTTTTTCATCACCGGATCCTCGTTTTCCACCAGGATTCTTTTGACGATGCCGTTCTGATTGGCCCGAAGCTCCGTGAAGACTTTCATGGATTCAATAATGCAGACCACATCAGACGCCCGCACATGCTGTCCGATTTCGACATATGGCTTTTCTTCCGGGGATGGAGCCCGATAAAAAATCCCCATGACCGGAGAGGTCACCTTATGAGTGGAAAGGCTCATACATGATGCTCCTAAACACAGTTTGAAGTTAAATAGAAATGCTCTGTTTCGAATTGATCCAAAAATATACTTGACATATATCTTTTAAATACGTCAAGTATATTATAACCTAAATTGAACGTTTTGAATAATGACAAGGAAATTAAAAATAATAAATTCATATGGATATCACCAAAAAAGAGTATTTTCAGTCATACCCGACTGGTGTCACGATGTTTACTCAAAGAATGTCATTATTTAAAACCCTTTGGGACTGCCGATTTTGCCGGATCTGCGGCGTCATCGGGCACTGGGCATACTCCAGTATCGCCCAGCACCCTCTTCCTTGCATCTTTAAGCAAACTCAACCATCGCTCAATTTAGGTATAACTAAAATTTTTTAAGTAAAAATCTGATTTGAGAATAAACTCAACATACCGTTGAATCATGCGTCCGAAATCGTATCCCTACAAACGCATCGCCAAACAGCCCCTCGCCCTTAGGGCATATGATAAGATCTATCAACACATCATTACCCTGGAATATAAACCCGGTCGGAATCTGGAAGAAAGAGAGCTCATGAATCAACTCGGGTTCGGACGCACGCCGATACGAGAGGCGTTGTTGCGCCTGGCCGGCGAAAATCTTATTGACTCCAAACCCGGAAAAGGATTTATCGTCCGACCGATCACCCTTCAAAATACCAAGGCAGCTTTTGAAGCCATGAAAATCCTCGAATCCGGTGCGGCAAGGCTGGCGCTTCGGCAGGATATTACCCCGTATTTACCTGAGATGGAAAGAACCCATCAACGGGTCAAATCAGCCATCGCATCCATGAACATCCTTGAACTGGTTGAGGCAAACCATGAATTCCACCGTCTTTTCGCCCAATGCTCGTTCAACGAATATCTGATTCGATGGATCAATGAAATCCGCAACGAAGCCAAACGGCTTTCATATCTTTCCTATGCCAATGAAATCGATCCTGAGAATTCCTTGAAAACCCATTACGAGTCGGTTATTTCCGAACATGAGGGCATTATCACAAAATTGAAGGAAAGAGATGAAAATTCCTTGATTAATACCATTGTTGCCCATATTCAGGCATTTCAGCGGCGGATTCTTCTTTTTATGAGCTCATGAGAAAGATCTGATGTCACCTTACAACGAAAAGGAGGAAAAATGAAAAAGGCACTCTTGGTTCTGTGTTGTCTGGGATTTGTCATGGGAGCAGTCGTTGCGACGGCTGCCGAAATCAAATGGGATTTGCACTTAAATTATCCGGCAGGGAATTTTCACTCCCAGGGCGCCCAGCGGTTCGCCGATCGGGTGAAAACCGCCACCAACGGCCAACTGAATATCGTGCTTCACCCGGGTGCGGCACTGGGATTCAAAGGACCGGAACTCCTTCGGGTTGTCGCCGAAGGGCAACTGGCCATCGCCGAAATTCCAACAGGGATGGTGGAAGGGGATGCTCCTGTTCTGGCCCTGACCGCCCAGCCGTTCATTTCAACCAACTCTTTTGAACAGCAGCTTCTCTATCAATTGGCCAAACCGACCTATGCCGCAGTTTTAAAAAAATTCAATCAGTTCACGCTTTATTCCTCTGTGTGGCCGTTCTCAGGGATTTATACCAAAAAACCCATCAACAACGCAGCAGATCTC
Source organism: Thermodesulfobacteriota bacterium (assembly GCA_040753295.1). Lineage (GTDB taxonomy): Bacteria > Desulfobacterota > Desulfobacteria > Desulfobacterales > UBA2156 > RBG-13-49-15. The sequence goes on from JBFMEI010000046.1 coordinate 3,810, forward strand.
AAAGGGTTGAAAATGAGGGTTTATGACGGAACCGGATTGGCTTTTGGAAAAGAAGCGGGAATCGCCGCCCGAAATATGCCTTTCAGTGAAGTCTATCCGGCCATGAAAGCCGGCCTGCTTGATTCCATGTATACTTCCTCGGTCTCCGGAGTGGATGCCAAAGCATGGGAGGTTCTGAAATATTTCACGCCCATCAATATCGTCGGGCCCGTCAACATGATCAACGTCAACATCAACGCATGGAACAAGCTTCCGGCTGATATCAGAGAGAAAGTGCTGGAAATCGCCGATGAGATGGAAGATGAAATGTGGGCGCTTTCCGGTGATATGGACCGAAAGAGCCGTGCGACGCTCAAGGAAAACGGAATGGTGGTCGGTTCTGTCGGAAAACCTTTCCGCAGCGAGTTGAAGGTTATCGGTGAAAAACTGAGGGCGGAATGGGCGGCCAAAGCCGGAGAGGAAGCACAGAAGATTCTGAGCGACTACTATCGAATCACCGGCCGTAAATAGTCAGACTCTCGATATACAAAGTTGAGGAGCGGGATCGACAGCCTGTTTCACCCCGCTCCTCCATCACATTTTTCAGGAATTCAAATGAATCAAATTATACGCGCAACTGAAAAACTGAGCGATTGGCTGGCTAAAATCTCTGCGGTCATCCTGGGTCTCATGACCGTATTGATTATCGTTGAAATTTTTATCTGGAATCTCTTTGTAAAAACCACGGTGATCGTTGATGAATATTGCGCCTATGGATTTGCCGCCATTATATTTCTCGGCGCCGGATATTGCCTAAAGGAAAAAGGGCATATCCGAATCACATTGATCCTCGGCTATCTGCCGGAAAAATTATCGCGCATTCTCACGTTTGGCGCCACCTGCACGACAACGCTTTTTATGGGGTATATCTGGTGGTTTCTGTTCAAAATGGTCAGCGCCGCCTTCCGTTATCATTCCACGTCAGGGACTCTGACGCATACGCCGATATGGATTCCTCAATCCTTCATGTTGATCGGAGCTGCAGCTCTATTCATCCAGATGGTGGGGATCTCCCTGAAAACTTATGCTGCGATTCAAAACGGAGAGGAAGTCGTCTAAATGGATGCAACCATGATGAACATGAGCCTGGTGGTGTTTGGAATCCTATTTATCACCCTTTCCTGGGGAATCTGGGTCGGATTCTCCCTTTTCATGGTGGGCTTTGCCGGAATGGTTTTTTTCAGCGCTCTTCCTGCCGGAAACAACCTTGCCTCCTCCATCTGGGCGACGGTTGAGAAATGGGAATATGTCGCATTGCCTCTTTTTATCCTGATGGGTGAGATCCTCTTTCGATCCGGAATTTCGGAAAGACTCTTCAATGCCCTGGTACCATGGCTCTACCGGCTTCCGGGAGGCCTTCTGTTGATGAATATTTTATCGTGCACCCTCTTTGCCGCGGTTTCCGGATCGAGCGCCGCCACAACAGCGACCGTCGGGCGCATTACCCTGGCGGAGTTGGACCGGCTCGGATACGACAAGCGGCTGGCCATGGGCTCTCTCGCTGGAGCCGGCACTCTGGGATTTCTGATCCCGCCTTCTCTGGTCATGATTGTTTATGCCATTCTTGCAGAGGTTTCGATCGGAAAGATGTTTATGGCCGGCATCCTTCCGGGACTCCTTCTTTCCGGAATCTACTGCATCTATATCATCTACCGCGGAATTAAAAATCCCGAAATCGCTCCCAAGGCAAAAAATCATTACACTTGGAGAGACCGTTTCATCGCCATGAAAGACCTCGCTCCGACGGGAATACTGATCCTGATGGTGCTGGGAAGCATTTATGGCGGAATTGCAACCCCGACAGAGGCCGCGGCCCTTGGGGTTTCCGGAGCATTCCTTTTTGCCCTGCTGAATCGACGGATGAATGCAAAGATTTTAATGGACTGTCTGGTCGGTGCGGTTAAAACCAATGCCATGATCATGCTTATCGTTGTCGGCGCAAGCTTTTTATCCCGCGTCATGGGCTTTCTGGGGATCCCGGCAGCCATCACCAAGGCGATCACCGAGTTGAATCTTTCCCCATATACCCTCATGATCCTGCTGGGCCTTGTCTATGTGATCCTCGGCTGCCTCCTTGACGGGTTTTCCATGGTGGTCATGACACTCCCCATCGCTCTGCCCATGGTTACGGCCGCCGGATTCGACCCGATCTGGTTCGGGATCTATCTGGTCTTGATGGTGGAACTGGCACAGATCACACCCCCGGTCGGATTTAATTTATTCGTTATTCAGGGGCTTACAAACGAACCGATCATGCGGATCGCGTATTATTCGCTTCCGTTTTTCTTTCTCATGCTTTTCGCCACGGCATTATTGACCCTGTTTCCGGAAATCGCCCTGTTTCTTCCCAACATGATGACGGTCAAATAACCTAACAGGATAATTTCTAAACGAATTGAATCATAGGAGTCGGATTTGAAAGTTATTGATTTGAATTGTGATATGGGAGAAAGTTTCGGTGCTTACCGTCTGGGCTTTGATCAACGCGTCATTCAGCATATTACTTCGGCCAATATCGCTTGCGGTTGGCATGCCGGCGATCCGAATATCATGGATGAGACCGTTAAACTGGCGGTTCAACACCACGTGGGGATCGGCGCACATCCCGGGTATCCGGACCTCCTCGGATTCGGGAGAAGAAATATGGATTGCACCGCCGAAGAAATCCGGCGTTACATGATTTACCAGATCGGCGCATTATCGGCTTTTTGCCGGGTCCACGGAACCAGACTTCAACATGTCAAACCCCACGGTGCGCTTTACCTGACCGCTGTTGAAAATGAAATGGTGGCGCGGGCAGTAGCCGAGGCCATTGTGAGTGTGGATTCGTCCCTGTTTTATATCGCTCTGGCCGGAGCCAAAGGGAAAATGATGAGACATATCGGAGAGGAAGTCGGTCTTAAAGTCATCTATGAGGCTTTTCCGGACCGGGCGTATACTTCTGAAGGCACTCTCCTATCGCGCCGCAAACCGGGTGCGGTCATCAAAGATCCTGAAGAGGTCGCCGAAAGAGCGCTGATGATGGCCGCCGACGGAGTGGTCGTTGCCGTAGACGGGACCCGCATCCCTCTTGAAGCCCAGACCCTTTGCGTTCATGGAGATACTCCTACTGCCGTGGAGCTGGTTGAACGGATTCGGAAAGCGCTTGAATCAAAAAGGATCCGGCTGATGCCCATGGGCCTATCGACCGATCCCAAAGGAGAAACGGTTGGGAGCAGGTCTTTTTAAAGCCGCTCAATTCCGCATTGCAGGGGATTCCGGCCTGCTGGTTGAATACGGAGATAGCATCCATCCGGATGTCAATCACAAAGTCCGTTCCATGTCCATTATTCTTGAAACAGAACGAATCCATGGGATTAAGGAAATCATCCCTACGTATCGTTCTATTCTGGTGGTTTATAACCCGCTGATTATCACTCCTCTTTCCTTAAAGTGCAGGCTCTCGGATCTTGAAAATCGACTTTCAGAGATTGAAATTCCTCCTCCTAAACGCATTGAAATTCCGGTCTATTACGGCGGCAGTTTTGGACCGGACATCGGGTTTGTTGCAACCACCCATTCTTTGAGTGAAGAAGAGGTGATCCGGATTCACTCCCAACCCGATTATTTGATTTACATGGTCGGGTTTACTCCGGGATTCCCTTTTTTAGGAGGCCTCCCGGATATTCTCCATACACCGAGACTCGAAACCCCCCGGATCCAAGTCCCTGCAGGATCCGTAGGAATCGCCAATGCCCAAACCGGAATTTATCCGGTTACAAGCCCGGGAGGATGGCGGCTGATCGGTCGCACACCGCTTCGGCTCTTCGACAAAAACCGAAAAGATCCCATCCTATATAAAGCCGGAGATCGAATCCGGTTTAAACCGATTTCCGAATCGGAATATCAAAGGCTTGCTGTGGAGCAGAAGAACCTATGAGAGATGCATTCCGCGTTGTCACCCCGGGACCCTATTTGACGGTTCAGGATCAAGGCCGCTTCGGGTATCAGAAGATGGGAATCCCCATATCCGGCGCTCTCGATTTTTTTTCGTTTACCGTGGCGAATCACCTTGTGGGAAATCCGCTCGAATCAGCTCTTTTTGAAATTACGATTCTGGGTCCTCATTTAGAGGTGCTTTCGGAAATGGATGTCGCTCTCACCGGTGCTGAAATGGAAATGAGTGTCAACAGCATTCCGGTGGAGCGCTGGTCGTCCATCCGGGTAAAATCCGGAGATATACTGACGATCGGCCAGGCCAGAAGCGGATGCCGCGGATATCTTGCCGTAAGTGGAGGAATAGAGGTCTCTCACGTCATGGGAAGCCGATCCACTTATGTGGGAGGAGAACTCGGGGGTTATGAAGGGCGCCCGTTGAAAAAAGGAGATCTGATCCGTTGCGGAAAGAAGAAGGTGTTGGACCGTCCGAGACATCTTTCAGAATCCGCCATCCCTCGATACCCCCAGGAAATTCTCTTAAAAGCAATCCCCGGACCCCAGGACGACTTCTTCGATGAAGGAAGTGCTCTCTTTTTTACCTCTCCTTTTTTGGTGACCCCCAAAGCCGACCGGATGGGGTACCGGTTGAAAGGGCCTTTGATTCCTCTTAAATCCGGCGTACCTAAAAGCATCATTTCTGAACCGGCCATGCCCGGTGCCGTTCAAATTCCAGCGGATCAACAACCCATTATTCTCCTTTTGGAACAGACTGTGGGCGGATATGCAAAAATCGCAACTGTGGTCACACCTGATATTTCAAAAATCGCCCAGGCCACCCCCGGAGATACCATCCGGTTCGAATCCGTATCTCTTGAAATAGCCCACGAATTGTTTCGAGAAGATCATCAAAGACGCCTGAAGATTATCAACACTCTTTCCGGTCTCTAAAAATACTTATCACTTTAGCCCTTCACCACTTAAGTTTTCCTGAGATGGAATGTGTGTATCCCTTCATTTTTGCTGATCTTTCAACTGATATCTTGACAATAATTACCCATTCTTATAATGAAATCAGATCTCTGGTTTTTTTTTTAGACGCGAAAGGAGGTGGTGTGACGAGGAGGAACGCATTCCTCTTACGTTGAATATCCCTTGGCACTGAACCACGGTTATCAATATCTAAAGGAGGATGTCATGAAGCGTACACTTGTTCTATTGGGTTTGATGATTTTGATGATCGGATTTGCGGGAAGCACCGTTCTTGCGGCTGATGCAAAAGATCCGATCGGCGTTGTCACTATTAAAAAAGGAGAGCCGATTCACATTGCCTACTGGATGGTCGTAGCCGGAGAGAATGCATCGCTGGGCACAGACACCAAACGCGGCGTTGAAATCGCTATCGAAGATATCGGCGGAAAATTGATGGGATTCCCCATTAAACTTTCCGGACAGGACACCGGATGCAATGCCGAAGGCGGACAGGCGGCTGCTACCAAACTGGCTTCCGATCCGACCATTGTGGCGGCCATCGGATCCAACTGCTCCAGTGAAGCCAAACCCGGAGCGCCGATCCTGTGGAAAGCCGGCATCACCACAGTCTCCCCGTCCAACACCGCTCCATACCTGACGGATCCGAATCGAGGTCCTGATTATGAAGGCTATCTGCGCACGGCCCACAATGACAAAGTTCAGGGAGCTGTTGCCGCCCAGTTTGCATTGAAAAAACTCGGGGTCAAAAAAGCGGCAACCATTCATGACGGAAGCGTTTACGCCGAGCAGCTGCAAGCCGTATTTGCAGAAACCTTTAAAAAGATGGGGGGAACCATCACAAGCCAGGAAGCGGTATCAGCCGGTTCAACCGATATGCGCCCAGTCTTGACCAAAATCGCAACCGGAAAGCCGGAGTTCATCTATTATCCGATCTTCATCGCTGAAGGCGGGCATATCACCCGGCAGGCAAAAGAAGTTGCCGGACTCGAAAAAGTCGCTTTGATGGGCGCTGATGGGATATTCTCTCCTGATTTTTATAAAGCAGCCGGTGAAACCGCCATCGGAATGTATCATTCCAGCCCGGATTTCTCGGCATTTGCCGCCGGATACAAAGGTTTTCTGACCAAGCACCAAAAGAAATACGGTGAAAAACCTCTGGCTCCGTTCCATGCCCATGCCTATGATGCCGCCATGATTATTTTTAAAGCCATTGAAAAAGTTGCGGTAAAGGGAAAAGACGGATCTTTGACCATCGGACGCAAGGCGCTGCGGGATGCTCTTTATGCCACCAAAGGGCTTAAAGGCCTCACCGGTAATATCACCTGCGACAAGTTTGGAGACTGCGCGGATCCCCGTATCGCCGTCTATCAAACCACTGCCGACAATGTGAAAAAGCTGGTTATGCCCGACACACCCTACTGGAAGCCCTACTAAATACAGGAAGATCCCGAGTGCCCTTATTTATGAGGCATTCGATTGCAGTTGTAAAAGAAGGAGCCGGGATAGACTTGCCCGGCTCTTTCTTCACCGCTATTATAGAACTTATTTTTTCTCGACATTAGTCTTGAA
>JBFMEI010000047.1:0-9528 GCA_040753295.1 Thermodesulfobacteriota bacterium
CAGGGTAAAAACTTTTGTATTGATACTGCTGCTTATATGTTCCGGATTTGAAGTCTCTTAAATTCATTTCGACATCTCTTTGTGTATTACAACTTTTCAGATCATCTTATATTATTTTCCATCGTATGAACTAACAATATATTGATTTTAGGGTTAATATGAATCTTTTCCGTTTTCGAGTGAAGTAAAAAAATGTCCTGATTATTTCCATACAAATTATGGAGTTAGACTAATTTCCATCGTATCAGAAACAACTCGTTCTTTTCAATCCTTTGTTTGAGGCGGGCTTCTATTTCATCAATCAGTTTTTTCTTGCGAACATCAACTTCGTCCTGAGACTCACAAGGCCGAACAGTTCAAGGGGCGAGTTCTGCAGCGGTGAGGCTGTCAAAAGAATTGAGATTTCCTTTTTTTATTTCATGATTAAAAAAAGGGGTTTCAAGAATAATTGATGGCAGGAAAAACTTATCCAGCAGAGAAGCGACGGGTTATCAATCAGGCGGGTTGGGAATTAAAATTCGGTTGAGACGGTTCAAATAGATTCAATAGAAGATCTCTGGTTTTTTCCGGCATATCCAGAAGCGCAAGTTCCCCGGGCAAGACCCATCGCGCATCGAGTGCATCATCGCCGGGGCGAAGACTCCCTTTGACATAATCCGCCAGCAGATCGACAATGACATAATGGAAGTCAATCCCGCCATCCTTGTCGCGGGTGATGACATCGAAAGTATAGACCGGGTGGCGCGCTTTGATGAAAAGGCCGGTTTCTTCAAGAATTTCGCGCTCCGCGGCTTCCTGCAGGGTTTCTCCCAGGAGCACAACACCTCCGGGGATGGACCATTTTCCCTGAGACGGGGGGTTGGCGCGTTGGATCAACAGAACTCGGTTTTGGTGAAATACCACAGCGCCTACGGCAACCCGGGGATGCGATGGATAAGCGGCGTTATTTCCGCCGTATTTCGTCGGCTCCACTTTCATCAAGCTGCTGATGGCTTTCAGGTCTTATCGGCTTGCTTTGCAAATGTTGCCGCGGCAATACCGGCCACACATCCTTCCCCCACGGCTTTGGCCATCTGCCAGGGAGGTCCGCAGATATCACCGGCAGCAAATACCCCAGGAAGATTGGTTTCCATGTTCTTATTGGTTCGGATATATTTCATTTCATCATCCAGGGCGATTCCAAGACTGGTGGCCAGCTCCATGACTCCCTTTGCCCCCAGCTCGATGAACACCCCTGAAACATTGAGTCTGCTTCCGTCATCTAAAACCACACCTTCCACCTGATTTTTCCCGAAGATTTCTTTGATCTTGGCATTTTCATGGATGATGGCCCGGCTGGATCTCAGTTTTTCTTTCAGACCTGAGGCGATATCGAGTTTCTGGCAGACCATGTGAACGGTTTTTGAATCATGAAGCAGGGTGAGAACGCCGTCAGCAGCAGCGCTCTCCCCTCCTGCGACAAGTACATCTTCCCCTTTAAAAAAATTGGCATCACACTCGACGCAATAGCTGACGCCTTTCCCTAAAAATTCCTTTTCTCCAGGGACATTCAGCCGTTTTCTGGCGGTTCCGGTGGCGATGATCAAGGATTTGGCAGATAGCCCGGAGCCGTTTTCCGTGGTCACCTTGAAACAGCTACCTTCCGGGGCTGTGCTGAGAACATCTTCTTCAAGAATCACTGCACCGAACCGTTTTGCCTGCTCAATCCCCACATTCAGCATTTCTTCTCCCGTGACCTTAAAAATGCAGCAGAAATTTTCCACATGAGCATGAAAGAGGCTGCTTTTTTCCTGCTTCCCCAGAAGAAGCACTGAGGCTTTTTTCCGTGAGGCATGAATGGCAGCCTGAAGGCCTGCCGGACCCACACCCAGGATGATGACATCATATGAATTGGTATTCTTCATTTAATCCTCCCAACGAAAACCCGATTTCTTTTCAGCCTGTTTTTAACAAAGGTCGCGGATAACTTCAATTCCTAAAGGAGAATCTCTGTAATTTTCCGAATTGACAACAAAATTTTTTGAAGATAAAAACGGGATCAGACTCGCTGAAGATGGCCCTGCGGGCTTTTTTTTCTTATTAACCGGATTCATTTTTCCCCTTTTTGATTTTTCAGGAGAGACTTTCTTTGAATAAAGACGAAAAACGGATCATCAAGTTAACCACGGCATCCCATTCCCTGGTGCATCTTTTTGAAGGTGTTTTACCCCCGTTAATTCCCCTTGTGATGGCGGAATTCGGGACCGACTATTTTCACCTGGGGTTGATTGTGACGGCCTTTTCCTATGCATTCGGCGTCGGATCTCTTCCCGCAGGATATCTTTCAGACAGGGTCGGCCCGAGACGACTCATCTCTTTGTATCTTTTCGGCGCCGGTGCCATGGCCATCATGGTCTGGCCGACCGGTTCACTCTTTAGTTACGGTATTATCATGGCGCTTATCGGCCTCTGTTGCAGTACATACCACCCCGCCTCCAACACTCTGATATCCCTCGGTATTCATGAAAAAGGAAAGGCGTTCGGACTTCATGGAATCGCAGGAAGTTTAGGAGTTGCCGTGGTTCCGGTACTTTCAGCATGGATCGGGACGGCATTGGGGTGGCGAATTCCCCATTTTATTTACGGAATTATCGGGATCGGGATCGGAATATATTCACTGTCGATTCCAAGTCCGAGGATTTCAATCGCCACTTCAGACCAGGGAAGGGGTTCTGCGAATCCGGGAAATTCCATATCCTTTTTAAACCTGGTTATTTTTTTCCTTTCCGCCATGTCTTTAGGCCTGACTTACAAAGGGATCATGACGTTTCTCCCTTCCTATATGGGGGAAAAGGTTCGGATCGCTTTTTTTACCGATCCGGTCGCCCTGGGAGGGACAGTGGCGACCATAGCACTCCTGTCCGGTGCTTTGGGCCAATATTTGGCCGGCCGGGGGGTGGATCGATATAAAGCCGAGAAGCTCTACTTTGGAGCGATTCTGATGGGGACGCTTTTTGTTTTTCTGATGGCGGTGAGCTCGCATCTGATTCTGGTGGTTGCCGCCATCCTGTATGCGTTTTTTTATTTTTCCACCCAGCCCATTCAAAACTTCCTTCTCTCCACCTACCTTCCCAAACACCGGCATGGACTGGGGTATGGGATTCATTTTTTTGTGACATTCGGGATCGGATCAACGTCTGCCGCAGTTTGCGGATATCTGGCAGACCATTTCGGACTCAACGCGGTTTTTTACGCAATGGGCATCTGCTTTGTTGCCTCAGGAATTCTTTCTTCTGTGTTATGGATCAGAGTCTCCGGAAAGAAATGAAGGCTTCCGGTCAAGATGATCTTGCCATGAAATGCATTGCCGGATTTTTAACACGAATCGGAGATGACGTCATCCGCTGGCTTCAAACCTGGATGAACACCTTTCGATTCGGCGCCAGAGCAGTGGCTGCAGCCTTTTCTCCAGGCCTTTATAACAGCCCCACACGAACCGTGGTTCAAAAGCAGATCTATTTTACCGCCTGGCAGATTCTTGTGGAATTTACACTCCTCTCCGCACTTATCAGCCTTGTGGTGGTTCAGATTGCGGTGATTACGGCCCGGCAATTCGGACTCGAAAATTACGCGCTGGAAGTGGTTATCCGGGCTCTGGTCCTTGAAGTGCTTCCTCTGATTACGGCGCTGTTTGTAGCGCTTCGCTCCGGAGCCGCCATCAACACAGAGATCGTCCTGATGAATATCAACAATGAAATACGGGCCCTGGAAGACGCCGGGGTGGATCCCATGCGTTTTGAATTTATGCCCAGAGTTGTCGGCGGAGTCATATCTGTCCTGACCCTTTCGGCAATGAGCGGTCTGGTTGCCCTCGTGGTCGGGTACCTGTCTGTTTACGGATTTTCAATTTCAGGAATATCCGGTTTCTCTCAGGTCGTTGGAAAGGTTTTTTCCCTTGGCATCCTGTTCGGATTATGGTTCAAATCTTTCATTTTTGGTCTGGCCGTAACCATCATCCCCATATCTTCAGGGTTAAGTGCCCCTAAAAAGCTCTTTTTCGCACCGATATCGGTTCTGCATGGCATGGTGCGGTTGTTTTTTACATTAATGATCATTGAAGTGGGATCCCTTGGGATAAAATATATCCCATGGCCCAATTAAACGGAAAGGCGAGATGAATCTCGCGCAGGGACATGTTGTCTGGTTTTCTGATGAGAGTGCCCGTCGGGCGTTCATTCATGAACATCCCGAAGGGAAGCTGGTGTCGCCTGAGATTCCGCTGCGGATGAATCTTTCTGTGCAGGAAAATATTGCCGTCATTTTCCAGTATCGAAATAACCTCAAGAATGAAGAGGCTGAAACAAAGGCCCGGAGCCTTCTTGACCTGGCTGGGCAGACCTCCTGTGCGCTTAAGCGGGATTCGGATCTAACCACCGAGCAGCGCTTTGTCGCCAAATTGATACGATCGGTCATCCTTTCTCCTCCGCTCATTCTCATCGATCGGCCGAGCTTGTTATTGCCGGACACTCGATATCCGGGTTTCCTGGAACATGTGCTGGAAATTTATAAACCGATGATCCGGGAGTATCAAATTCTGGAATACGAATGGAACAAACCCCTATACACGCTCCAATGATCAAGAATCTCAGCTTGAAGGTCGGCCTGCTGTTGACTCTGGTTGCCGGAATAACCGTTGCATTCCTGATCTATGTTCTTTTTACCCATGGAGTTTTTGAACAATCCGGAACCGTTGTTCTGGTGTCGTCGGATGCCGAGGGGATCAATGTGGGAATGCCTGTGACCTTTTCAGGATTTCCCGTTGCAAAAGTCAGCCGGATCCGGCTGTCTGAAAACGGGGAAGCGCATATTGAGATCCGGGTTCCGGAAAAGAACGGGCGCTGGCTGAGAGAAGGAAGCCTTTTTATTCTTGAAAAACCCCTTGTGGGGGCTGCAAAAATTAAGGTCTTTACCGGAAATTTTGAAAACCCGAAGCTTCAGGAAGGATCAAAACAGAATCTTATCATCGGAGATGCTTCAGCGGAAATTCCGGATCTTATCGAACGGGTCAAACGGATACTGGTCCAAATCGACACTCTGGTTGATAAGGATTCGAGCTTCAATCAAATCCTTTTGAAAATAGAGACGCTTTTTGGAAAGATGACCGGCGAATACGGAATCCTGGAAGGGATTCTCGGATCCCGGGAAAGAGCACGGCAGGTTACGGCTTCTCTGGAACAGCTCGACTCGATTTTTAAATCCATAGAGGAAATGTCTGGAAAGGGGAATCTGCTTCTGGAAAAAGCCGATACGCAGGTTTTCGGAAAAGAGGGTATCCTGGCCCTGGCGGACCGGTCCATGGGTGATATCCGGGATCTGCTTCTGGATCTTCGGGGAATCCTTAAAAAGACCGAGGCTGTTTTAGACGATGCAAAAGGGATTACATCCGATTTCAAGAAATCAACCACGGATATCGATCAGCTCAGAACGGAAATCGAAAATAACATGAGACAGATCGAACACCTCATCGACGATGTAAAAAAGTATTTTCCCCTTTCAGAATCTCCGGAGATTCGACTTCCGTGAAACGAATCCTCATTCTGATCCTTTTTCTTTTCAATGCCTGTGCGGGCTCCGGTACATATCCGGAATGGAAGATCCGCTCCAAAGATTCCCTGGAACGTTTTCAACACTTATTTCTCCAGGGAAATGATCGGCTGGCTGGGTCTGAATTCGAAAAAGCCGGATCGGAAATCGCAAAGACCGGAAATTTAAAGATTGCCGCTCAGGCCGGACTCGTTCGATGTGCCATGCGCGTTGCATCTCTGGATTTTGCACCATGCACGGATTTTGTCCGATTTGAGAAAGAGGTGGGAGCGGAAGAGATTGCCTATTTTCATTTTATCGAGGGGAATTGGGATCAGGCAGATCTCCGCAGACTTCCGGATCAATACCGGCCCCTCCTGAGGGCAGCGGATACTGCCAAATTAAATCGGGCGGCGCAACAGATTCAGGAACCCGTATCCCGGCTGATTGCAGCAGCGCTCCTTTTTAAAAAAGGCCGGATCGAGCCCGAGACCATGTCGGTGGCTCTGGAGACCGCTTCCGATCAGGGGTGGCGGCGACCGGTGTTGGCGTGGTTGATGGTGATGCTTCGACGGGCTGAGGCCTCAGGAGATGCTGAGGGCGTGGAACATCTGAAAAACCGGATCAAGCTGGTTTCAGGATCGGATTCCTGATTCGCCGCTCAGTTTAGGGTCAAATAAAACTTGACCCGTGATCTTCCCCATGCTATCGGAATGACGCCTGATTTTCAGAGCGATCCCCTGGGTCAAATAACACCTTTTTGCCGAATCGGCATTTGAAACATAACCTTATAAACTGGAGGTGTCTCGATGGCTGATGCTTATATCAATGTCGTTCTCAATGATGAACGGGTCAAAAAGCTTCAGGAGTTGGGGTTGGCCGATCAAATCAAGGAGATCGGCGGCAAGAAAGTCGTACAAGTGGGAATGACCAAAAAAGACCAGAAAAAACTGGAAAAGGGGTATGAAGGATTAACGTTTGATGCATCGAGTTCATGTGTGCTTCCTGAAAAGGGAGATCAGATTTTGTGGAAAATCATCGAAGACATGAAAAGTCTGGATGTCATGAAGTTTGCCATCATTAAGCTGTATAGCCCCCTTGCCGGACGAGACGTGTTCGGTCGAGGAACCGGTGGTGGACGGGGCTGATCCCTAAAGGTTATGGTCCAGGCCATTCAACGGGAAAGGGCCGAAAAGGCCCTTTCCGTGTTTTATTCGATCCGTTTAAATTTTTCTTTGACGGCAGAACATACCGGACAGCGAAGCGGCGCCTCATCTTCGGCAACATATCCGCATACCTGGCATACATAATAGGGGGTTGTCCGGTCTGACAGAAGGTCATTTAAGGCTTTTTTATAAAGCTGGGCATGCCGGTCTTCCACGTCCCGAGACTCGCTGAACGCATTTTTTACGATTTCCATTCCGTCTTCCGCGGCGTCTTTAATGAGAACCGGATACTCTTCCAGATTTGCTTTGATCTCTTTTTCAAAAGCCGTCTTCAAATTTTCTTCCGTGGTCCCGATTTTTCCCCGCATCAGCCTCAGATATCTTCTTGCATGGACACCTTCCGCTTCGGCAACGGCTCGAAACAGGCGGGCGATTTGAGAAAACCCGTCCTGTTCCGCCTTGACTGCGAAAAGACTGTTCCGGGCTGATGCCTTTGATTCGGCGGCAAAGGCATAGGCGAGATTCTGTTCGGTTTTTGCGGCCATCATTTCTCCTGTTTTAAAAAGGGTTAACTCCTGCCTGTCCGAAAACTCAACAATCGCTCAATTTGGGTTTTAAGAATGCCATATACCCGGTTTCGATTTAACAATCAACAACCCCCCTGCACCGAAAACCGGGTTGACAATGGAAATGGGTGTCACTATATTTCCGAATAATTCAGCAGACCCTCCCGCGCGTTAACCCGCAAGAGAGATGCTTTTTGAAAGGGTGCCGAAGAATATTCAAATCGGACTTGGGATCGGTTCCCATATCGTGTTGAGAAAGGATAAATATGATGGCAGCAGGTGTAAAAGAGATCGGAGACAGCGATTTTGATGCTGAGGTTTTAAAAGCAGACAAGCCGGTTCTGGTAGATTTCTGGGCTCCCTGGTGCGGCCCCTGTCGAGCGATCGCTCCCATGGTTGAAGAACTGGCAGGAACATTCGGTGATCGAGTGAAATTTGCCAAGTGCAATGTGGATGATAACCCCGCAACACCCGGTAAATATGGAATCCGTGCCATTCCGACCCTTATTTTTTTCAAAAATGGATCGGTCATGGAACAGATAACCGGAATGGTCGCCAAATCCAAGCTTGAGTCCGCGATCAACAAAGTCATTTCATAACTTAACCTCCGATGCCGAAGAGTGATTTCGATTTGGTAATCATCGGAGGCGGTCCGGATCTGGTTTTAAAAATGGCCGAGCAGGTGAAAAAGTTCGGCCTGCCGATCCGGGGGCATGAAGTCGTGGATGTCAGAGAGACTCCCCTCCGTCAGATTGTTACTGCAGTGGGAGACGGTGCGATTGCGGCGGTTTCCGCAGAACATTACATTGAAAGTCAAAAAAGATGAAAACCTTCATGTTCGCCCTCTCCCTGGTTTTTCTGGCGACGTCTTGCTCCTATTTTCAGGCCAAAGACGAAAAAACAGCCCCTGAATTGGCCAGCGAAGGAATGGATGCGTTCAAGGACGGGAAGTATCGAAAAAGCATTGAACAGTTTGAGAAGTTGAAAAATTGGTACCCGTTCAGCAAATATGCCATCCTTGCCGAATTGAAGAAAGCCGACGCCCACTATTTCCTGAAAGAATACGAGGAAGCGATTTTTGCATATGAAGAATTCGAAAATCTCCATCCTCAAAATGAGGCGGTACCCTATGTGATTTATCAAATCGGGAGATGCTACTTTGACCAAACCGATACCATAGACCGGGATCAGGAGTCAGCCAGAAAAGCCCTTGATGTTTTCAACCGGCTGAACAAACAGTATCCTGCCGACCCCTATGCCAAAAAGGCAAGAGCCCATATGAAAAAGTGCTATAAAAGCCTTGCGGAACATGAACTCTATGTGGGACTCTTTTATATGAAAAAGAAACGGTATGCTGCAGCAAAAGAACGATTTTTAACCGTTCTACAGCAGTTTCCGGACGTCGGAGTTCATCAAAAAGCCATCCGGTACATTGCCGAATGTGAAACCGTTCTGGCAGGGAAATGAGATGTAAATATTCCTTTACATCCAGGCGCGTTTCATGTAGAAGACCCCAACGTTAAACAATTAAGGAGCGATCCATCAATGTCAAAAATGTGTGAAATATGCGGAAAAAAAGCAATTGTGGGAAGCAATGTCAGCCATGCCCATAATGTAACAAAACGCCGTTTCAATCCCAATCTTCAACGGGTTCGAACCCTCAAAGACGGAAAGGTGAAGCGGATGATGGTCTGTACGAGCTGCATTCAGGCCGGCCGGGTTGTGAAAGCCCCTTAATGATCGATCCGTT
Source organism: Thermodesulfobacteriota bacterium (assembly GCA_040753295.1). Lineage (GTDB taxonomy): Bacteria > Desulfobacterota > Desulfobacteria > Desulfobacterales > UBA2156 > RBG-13-49-15. The sequence continues at coordinate 9,045 of JBFMEI010000047.1, forward strand.
TAACTTCCTGTACACTTTTAATTTTTTTAATATCCGATAATACGCGTTCGAGGTGACCGGTATTTTCCACTGAGATGGTGAAAAAGCTGGTCACAATCTTATCTTCACGGGTTTCGGTTCTGGCGCTTAAAATATTTGCGGCGTTTTTACTGATATTTGAGGCGAGATCGGCAAGCAATCCGACCCTGTCTAAGGATTGAACCCGAATCTTAACGGAATAGGTCTCCTGGACCTCCTTGCTCCATTCCACATCGATCTCCCGTTCCGGAGTCATTTTCAGAGCATTGACGCAATTGGTGCGGTGAATCGTAACTCCGTATCCCCTCGTGATGTAACCGATAATGGAATCCCCTCGAACCGGGCGGCAGCATTTTCCGAATCGGATGAGAATGTCATCGACTCCCTTTACAATGATCCCCCCCTTTGCTTTTTTCCTGGGAGCGTGATCGATTACCTTGGAAAGGATCGCATCCTCGGTTTCTTC
>JBFMEI010000047.1:9538-10320 GCA_040753295.1 Thermodesulfobacteriota bacterium
GAACGATCTGAAGGGGGGTGATTTTCCCATATCCGACATTCGCGACCACGTCTTCGATCGATTTAAGACCGAATTCGGCTACGATCTTATTCATCTGTTCGGATTTGATTTTTTCGGAAAAATTCATCCGATATTTACGGAAGGCTTTTTCACACATTTCCCTCCCCAAAGAGAGGCTTCGCTCTTTTTCCTGAGCCTTGATCCATTGGCGGATCTTGGTCCGTGCTTTAACGGTTTTTGTGAAGTTGAGCCAGTCCTTGCTCGGATGATGCCCCTTGGTGGTGATGATTTCGACGATATTTCCGGTTTCAAGTTCATATTTAAGAGGAACCATGCGGCCGTTGACCTTTGCACCCGTGCACTGGTTTCCGACTTCCGTATGGATGAGATAGGCGAAATCGATGGGGGTTGCGCCTTTGGGGAGAGACTTGATCTCCCCTTTCGGAGTAAAGACATAAATGTCGTCAGGAAAAAGATCGATCCGTACGTTTTCTAAAAATTCAGTGGGATCCCTGAAATTCTCCTGATTCTCCACAAGATTCTGGATCCAGGAAAAACGTTTACTGACTTTTTCATCAATCGTTTTTCCTTCCTTGTAACTCCAGTGGGCGGCGATGCCTGATTTGGCGACCTTATCCATCTCCCGGGTTCGGATCTGAATTTCGACCCGCTCCCCATAAGGACCGATTACGGTGGTATGGAGGGATTGGTACATATTCGGCTTGGGGACAGCGATATAGTCTTTGAATTTGGTGGCAATCGGTTTCCAGAGGGAATGCAGG
>JBFMEI010000048.1:0-10271 GCA_040753295.1 Thermodesulfobacteriota bacterium
CAGCGGTTCACCTGCATGGCGACAATACTTTGGGCAAGGGTCTGGGCGATATAAAGATTGGTCAGGATTGCCCCAAAGAGAAAGGAAGTGGCGATGATCATCATGATCATGGTACTTTCCTTGGTGGTGCGCATCAGGATGTTCAGAATATCTCTGGGGCGATACAATTTATATAAAGCCACAGCGGCAATCAGAATTAAAAACGCCCCGACGGCCGCCGCTTCACTGGGTGTTGCCCATCCGGTATAGAGAGATCCCAGAACCAGGGCCACAACGATAATGAAGGGAAAAACTTTGAAGGTCATGGAAAGCTTTTCCGATATGCCGTAGACTTCCGGTTCGGGCAGGGGGGTCCCGGAATCGACTTTCCTTCTGCTGTCAAAAATGTGAGCAACCGGAATCCAAACTGAAAATAGAAATGCCATGAGGATACCGGGAAGAATTCCTGCAATGAACAGTTTGCCGATGGAGGTTTCCGTTGCAAGCCCGTAAACGATCATGGTGACACTTGGCGGAATGAGGATTCCCAGGGTTCCCCCGGCAGTAATGATCCCTGTAGCAAGCCCATTCGAGTATCCCCGCCTCCGCATCTCAGGAATTCCCATGGTACCGATGGCGGCAGCACATGCCGGGCTCGATCCGGTGAGTGCCGCAAAGACAGCGCACGCTCCGATATTTCCGATTCCAAGTCCTCCGGGGATCTTGTAAAGCCATCGGTGAAAACACTCATACAGATCTCCCCCGGCCCGGGTCAGCGCCGCGATCATTCCCATGAAAATGAAAAGGGGAATGGAGAGAAGACCGAAATCATTCACTCCCTCAAAGACGGTTTCAGCGACCATGGTGATCTGATACGGATCCATAAAAATAAACATGGCAATCAGGGAGGAGGCTCCCAGTGCAAACGTGATGGGCATCCCGCTGAAAAGAAATACCAGAGCGATAATTGTGACGATCCCCCCGATCCAGAGTGGATTCATGATAAATTCTCCAGGGTTGAGGTGACAAACCCCTGCTGCAGATCAACCATATTATTTCTCTTCAATGGTTTCCAGAGGCGACGCCACCCTGTTTTTCTGTTTAAAAAGATCCATGATCCGGATCATATACTCAAATGAGGTGAGAATCATCCCTGCCGGAAGGAGTGCATACGGATAAACAAGGGGGACGGATAAAATGGATGAAGATTTCCATCCCCCTTCAAAAGCTTCCCACCACATGACACATCCCCGCCATGCCAGAAAAAGGCAGAACAGAAGCGCCAGGATAGAGGTGGCGATGTCGAGTTTGTGCCGGACACGCCTAGAAAGGTTGATGATCAGCATGTCGATATTGATATGGGCATTCTGCTTGAGACCATAGGGAGCCCCAAGAAAAGTAGCGGCGATGAGGAGATAAACCGCGATTTCCACCTGCCAGATGGTCGCTGCCCGAAAAACATATCGAACCACCACCTGTTCCACGATGATGAAGGTCGCCGCCAGAATACACAGGGCGCTCATATATCCCGAGATCATGGTCAACCCATGGATGATTCGTATGACCGGATTTTGGGAAACAGTCATCCTTGAGGCTCCTCCTGAACCATCTATTTGGTGGCCATGTCCAGAAGTTCCTTCCCTCCTGGAACTTCCGCGGCAAACCGCTTCCATGCCGTTTCTTCGGCAATCTTCCTCCAGACTTGCCATTCATCCTTGGTCATCAGGTGGACCTTGATATTTTTATCTTTAAAAACTTTCGACACTTCCTTATTGGCTGCAACCGCATCATCCCGGGCCATCTTTTCCAGCTCAACTCCGACGGTTTCGACTATTTTTTGCTGGGCGGGGGTAAGGGACGCCCAGGTTTTAGTGCTCATGACCAGAGGTTCCCCCATGTACCAGACCGCATAGTTTTCAGGGGTGTTAAAATATTCAAGCTGTTCATAAAGGCGGTAGGAGATAAAAGATTCGGCTGAGGTCATGCAGGCATCCAACACCTTGGTTTGAAGGGCCATGTAAATTTCAGAAGAAGCCATGCTCGTAATCGAGGCTCCCTGGGTGTTGAGCAGATGTTCGAAAAACTTTCCTGCAGCCCTGAACTTCAACCCTTTGGAATCCTGGGGAAGAATAACAGGTTTTCCACGGCTCCCGACCCCTCCTCCATACCAGAGCCATGTCAGGATCTTCATCCCCTTCTCTTCGCAGATCTTGGCGACCTTTTTTCCGATTTCCCTGTTTTTCCACGCCATTCCCTGATCCACATCGGAAATAATGCACGGCATGAGAGTGATTTCAAGCTCCGGAATTTTACCTGAAGCATAGGCCAGAGGAAAGACCGACATATCCAGGGCCCCCTTGGCCATGGCGTCATACTGGGCCATGGCTTTGAATAGAGCAGAAGAAGGAAAAACCTTGAAGGTGAGTTCTCCGTTAGTCAATTTCTCGACTCTTTTTCCGAATTCAACGGCAAGGGCGTTACGCGCATCCGCTTCAGTAAACTGGTGTGAAATTTTTAACTCCCGTGCCCATGCTCCATCGAGAATACCGGCAGCCAAAAACAATCCGGCAGCCAAAGCGACAATGATACATTTCCCAAGACGACTCATGACGACCCTCCTTAATATTTTGAGGTTAATCATCAACGCACCGGGTTAAAGCATGAAATTTTTCTTAACCTCTTCCTTGAGGACTTTTCCCATGGTATTTCTTGGAAGCGCATCCAGAAAACGGATCTCTTTTGGGCACTTCCAGGAGTGGAGATGTTCCTTACAACAAGAGACTATCTCATGAATAGTTACTGAAAATCCTTTCTTCTGAACCACGGCCGCGACCACTTTTTCCCCCCATTGATCATCAGGGATGCCTACGACTGCGGATTCGCTCACTCCTTCAATCCGGTTTATAACTCCTTCAATTTCCTTGGGCGAAATGTTTTCTCCGCCTGAAATGATGATATGTTTCAGTCGATCCGTCAGGTAGTAGTACCCGTCCTGATCGATATTTCCCAGGTCTCCGGTTCTGAACCATCCATCCATGAACGTCTTTGCCGTCTCTTCAGGTTTTCTCCAGTATCCCGGTGTAACGGCAGGTCCTTTCAGCCAAATCTCTCCGGTTTTTCCTCTGTCGACATCCTTTAAGGTATCCGGATCGACGATTCTGACTTCAAGCCCCGGAAAAGGGAGCCCGATCGACCCCGGCTTTCGGATTCCCCTGACCGGATTTGAAAAATTCATCCCTGTTTCGGACATTCCTTCACGCTCCACGGGCTCCTTCCCCACCAGGGATTTGATCCGGTGAAAATCTCTGGGAAGAAGAGGAGCGGATCCTGATGTCCACAAACGCACATGATTCAGATCCGGTTTTCTTTTTTCCAAGAACTCCATCAACCGGGTATACATGGAGGGGACCGCCATAAAGATCGTACAGACCCGCCCTTCGCATCCGGATTCCAGGATATTTATTACAGGTTCCGGGGAGAATCCATCCATGAGAAGAATATGGGAACCGGCAAGAAGGCAGGTATGGAGGGCAAAACAGAGCCCGTGCACATGAAAAAGAGGGAGGGTATGACAGATCACATCCGGCTCACGGATCTCCCAGATGTCAATGATATTTTTTGCATCCCAGGACAAGTTTTTCTGGGTAAGGATTGCTCCTTTGGGCCTTCCCGTTGTCCCGGAGGTGTAAATAATTAATCCCGGATCATCCGGAGAAAGCGGAGGTTCGGAAAAGGTTTCGAATTCCTGGCGAAAAAAGAGAGACTCCTCATAGGGTTTGGATGTATCCACCACCAGAATTTTATTTTGAAACGCCAGATCTTTAACCAAAGCAGATTCCTGGACTCCTGAAATGATGAGAACCGGGTCGGCGTCCTGAATAAAATACTCCATTTCGGATTTTCGAAAACCCGTATTAAGAGGAACTCCGACACCACCGATTTTCAGCAAGGCCATATGGACGATTACAAAAAGGACCGATTTGGGGAAAAAAAGGATAACGCGATCTCCTTTTTTAACTCCCAATCGCGTTAAAAAATTGGCCATCCGGTTTCCGTCCCGGTCGAGCTCTCCATATGTGATCCGGGTTTCAGGGTTGATTCCTCTTATAAACGTCAGGGCGGGTTTATCTTTCAGGTGCAGGCAGGTTTGCTTGAAATGATCTCCTAATGTCATGATCTTCATACTCTCTGCTTTTGAAAGGATGAATGGAATCAGGAATGAGCAGTAATATCGAAGACCATAAAAGAAGGAAAAAAGGATGTCAATGTCAATCTTGTGGCGTTTTACGTCAAAATTCCGGAGATACTTTTTCTTTTTGGATCTGCACGATCTTTCCATGCCTGACGATTTGCCGGCATGGATTCCAGCCCAACCCATAGCAAAGTTCTGCCGGAGAATCAATTTCCCACAATACAAAATCAGCCGTTTTGCCGGCTTCGAGCGTTCCGATGCTTCTGCCGAATCCCAGAGCCTTTGCCGCATTAACTGTCACTCCGGAAAGCGCTTCTTCCGGAGTCAGACCAAAAAGAACACAGGCCATGTTGAGCATGAGCAACAAGGAGGTCGTGGGGCTGGTGCCCGGATTGCAGTCAGTTGACACCGCCATCGGAATCTTATGCTTCCGGAGGAGCGCCACGGGCGGTTTCTGTCTTTCCCGGATAAAATAAAATGCACCGGGAAGCAGCACCGCCACTGTTTTTCTCCCGGCCAATGCCGCCACACCGGTTTCCGAAAGATATTCCAGATGATCCACAGACAGAGCCCCATACCGGGCCGCCAGTTCGACACCTTTCTGATTCGATAATTGTTCTGCATGAAGCTTGATTGAAAGACCGTGGGCATTTGCGGCCTTGAATATTTTTTCTGTTTGATCAATCGAAAACCCGATCCGGTCGCAGAATGCATCCACAGCAGAAGCCAGTCTCTCTTCTGCGATCTTCGGGATCACTTTGGAACAGAGAAATTCGATATAGCTATCCCCCTGGTTTTTATATTCCGGAGGGATTGCATGGGCCCCAAGAAAGGTCGGGGCAATCGTCACCGGATAATGCTTCCCCAGCCGACCTGCCGCTCGAAGCATCTTCAACTCGGTCTCCAGATCAAGACCGTATCCTGATTTGATCTCCAGGGTGGTCACACCCTCGGCCATCATGGAGAGAAGCCTTCGAGAGCTTTGTTGAAGCAGATCTTCTTCCGTCGCCTTCCGGGTTTCAAAGACCGTTGAAAGGATACCGCCCCCCCGGCGAGAGATCTCTTCATAAGTCGCACCCTTGAGCCGCAATTCAAACTCAAAAGCCCTGTTTCCCGCATACACCAAATGGGTGTGGCAGTCCACCAGTCCTGGAGTCACCCAAGACCAATTTCCATCGTGGATCTTTCCGGCACTTTTTTCAATACGACGAGGAATCTCATCTTCTTTTCCGATCCATAGGATCTGATCGCTGCAGACGGCAATTGCGCCATCCGTGACGGCGCCGTAAGGGGCATCTCCCGTCATTGTTGCCAGATGAAGATTTTTCCAAAGAGTAATGGGTTCGGACGGAGTATTCATTCTAACCCAGACGCTCCTCAAGGATGAGTCCGAGTCTTTCAAGACTCGGAAAAATCCGGTCACAAATTAAATCAAGCTCGGTTTTTAAGCTTTTTTTACCGGATAGGTCCTTGATGGAAAGAAGATTGATCCGGACATTATATGAGGCTCCCAGTGCCGCACCCCGGGTTAAAACCAGGGCAACCCCGGCATCAGAGAGGCAGTTCAGATTTCCCCGGGTGACTGCTTTTTCAATAAACCCGACCAGATCCCCAAGTATCTTTAAGGTATTCAGGGGAACAAGCGTTGCCTGTCGGGTTGCGCGTTGAATGGCTTCTGTTCTCGATTCCTGCTCCTTCGGGTCGGTTTTGGGCATCTTCATCGCCGCCATCACCTGATCATAGGCTGCGATGTCCTGGTCTGCAAGATCAAGGAGTCTCTCTGCCATTCGATCCGCCTCGAGAACCATCTCTTCCATTTCAGCCCATACCTGCCGATACTTGGGTTTTTCCGCGGTCAGCCGTCCCACCATGGCACAGAGCGATGCGCTGAGGGCTCCTGAAAGCGCGGCAACACTTCCTCCTCCAGGAGTCGCAGATCCCTGGGCAAGTCTGTGAACAAACGTTTCAACGGTAAGCTCTTTAATTTTCATCTCCGTCATCTGATCACACCCTCTATCTGAATGGGGATTGAGGCTTTTCTCAGAAACCCTCTTCCATCATATCCAGGAGCGCCAGATCAATAACCTGTTTTCGATCAAACCCATTAAGCTGCATATAGTAGGATAGACTCTCCAGAAGCGCCGCGGCTGGAACCATTCCGTATATTTCTGTTTCAACAACCGCAACACCCCACCGCCGGGCTTCCATCCGAATCTGTTCCACGACCCGGTAAAGGGCGTTTTTTTCATAATCCACGATGTTCAGGCTCACCTGGGTGAGCCCGCGATCTTCCAGGGACAATCCGATCCCTTTGACATGGCAGAATCCACCGCTGGAAGCTCGAACTGTTTTGGCGATCTGTCGAGCCACTTCGAGATCCCGGGTCCCCAGATTGACATTGAATGCAATGAGATATTTTCTGGCGCCGATAATCGTTGCTCCGGCAGTCGGGTGAAGTTTCGGCTCTCCAATGTCCGGATGTCGATCAGGATTCGCGATTTCTGTTTTAAGGTGTTCATATTGTCCTCTCCGGATCACTTCAAGCTGCCGACGCTCTCTGATCAATGCCGCTTCTTCATAAAAATAGACAGGAATACGGGTGGCCTCGAAAAAGCGATTTCCAAAATCATGTGCCAGACGGACACACGCCTTCATATCCATATTCCGGATCGGGATAAAAGGGATCACATCAACAGCGCCGATCCTGGGATGTCCTCCCTGATGATGCCGGAGATCGATTTTATCCAAGGCAATCAGGGATGATTCAATGAGGGCGTCCTGGATCGGTTCGGGTTTTCCGACCAGACTTACCACCAATCGATTGTGGTCTTGATCCGCCCGATAATCGACCAGATGGCATCCTTTCCGGTTCCGAAATGGAGCCACGATGGCTTCAATGCTATTCGGATCCCGTCCTTCGCTGAAGTTCGGGACAGATTCAATTATCGGAGTCGTCATGGTCTTTTCTCCATCATGGGGACGGCGATTCCGTATTCCCTGGCCATCTTCCGAGCAAGGCCGTATCCGGCGTCTGCATGACGGAGGATTCCGGTTCCAGGATCGTTTCTCAAAACCGTTACAGCCCTCTCTTCCGCCTCTTTTGAGCCGTCCACCACGGTAACCTGACCGGCATGAAGGGCATATCCGATCCCGACCCCCCCGCCGTCATGGAACGAAACCCAGCTTGCTCCAGAAGCTACGTTTACCATGCAATTGAGCAACGCCCAGTCGGCAACTGCATCGGAACCATCCATCATCCCTTCCGTTTCCCGGTACGGGGACGCCACAGAGCCGCAATCCAGATGATCCCTTCCGATGACCAGCGGAGCCGACACTTCTCCTGAAGCGACAAGATCATTGAAAATTTTTCCGGCTTTGTCCCGTTCCCCATATCCGAGCCAGCAGATGCGGGCCGGAAGTCCCATATGGGAGACTTTTTTTCCTGCCAGATCAAGCCAGCGGACCATCCTCTTTTTCTCAGGAAAAGCCCGAATCAAAGCCTGGTCCGTCACCTCGATATCTTTGGGATCTCCTGAAAGGGCCGCCCAGCGGAAAGGCCCTTCACCGCGGCAGAAAAGGTCCCGGATGTATGCCGGTACAAATCCGGGATAACTCATGGCATCGTTCACCCCCCGCTTCATCGCCTGCGCTCTGAGATTGTTCCCGTAGTCAAATGCGACAGCCCCTCTTTTCTTCATTTCCAGGATCGCCCTGCAGTGGACGGCCATGGAATCCAATGCCATACCGATATACTTTTCCGGACTGGTTTTCCGCAGATGAAGGGCTTCTTCATAAGAAATCCCGGCAGGGACATATCCGTTAAGTTCATCATGGGCGCTGGTTTGATCGGTAACCACATCCGGAATGAAATCCTTTGCGATCATTGCCGGGAGCAGTTCAGCGGCATTTCCCAGAATCCCGATGGAAAGAGGGGTTTTGTCCTGAACCGCTTTTTTTGCCATGGAAATCGCCTCTTCCACAGTCTCCGTCATCGTATCCAGATACCCGGTGTCAAGTCGTCTCTGAATGCGGTGTCGGTCCACTTCCACACATAAAACCACACCGCCGTTCAGCGTAACCGCAAGGGGTTGGGCGCCCCCCATTCCACCGAGACCTGCAGTCACAACGATCTTTCCTGAAAGCGGGCCTTTAAAATGGGTTTCAGCCAATGCGGCAAAGGTTTCATAGGTTCCCTGGAGAATTCCCTGGGTTCCGATGTAAATCCATGACCCGGCAGTCATCTGGCCGTACATGATAAGCCCTTTTTTATCAAGCTCATGGAAATACTCCCACGTCGCCCATCTGGGAACAATATTCGAATTGGCGATCAAGACCCTCGGAGAGTGGGTGTGAGTTCGAAGAATCCCTACCGGTTTTCCGGACTGAACCAAAAGGGTTTCGTTGTTTTCAAGTTCCAGAAGGGACATCACAATGGCATCAAAACAATCCCAGTTGCGGGCTGCTTTTCCGATCCCGCCGTAAACAATGAGTTCCATCGGCTTTTCCCCGCACTCGGGATCCAGGTTGTTGCAAAGCATTCGGAGAGCCGCCTCCTGCTCCCACCCCTTGCAATGGAGTTCGAATCCTCGTGGAGCCCTTATCGGTCTTGAGCAGCCGGATCCGATTTGGAGCTCGCGGATCACCTTGTCTTTAAGTGGTCGACTCATTTTTTCCTCCGGAGTACTGTCTTGATGGGTTTGGTATTTCCTTTTTATCAGGCGGATTCCAACCGTTTCCGGCCGACCTTTTCTATGCTCCCAGGTAGGCTTTCTTAACCATTGGATCCTGGGCCAGATCCCTGCTTTCACCGCTTCTGATAATTTCTCCGGTTTCAAGAACATATCCTCTGTCTGAAGCGGCAAGCGCTTTTCGGGCATTCTGTTCCACCAATAAAATCGTAACTCCATGCTCATGAAGGTTTCGAATCACCTTAAATGTTTCATCCACATAAATCGGCATCAACCCAAGAGAAATTTCATCCATCAACACAACCCGAGGTTTTGCCATAAGCGCCCGACCGATGGCCAGCATCTGCTGTTCACCCCCGCTGAGGGTTTTTCCCACCTGGTCCTGCCTGGCTTTTAACACGGGAAAAAGCGAAAAAACCTCGGACATGGAGGCATCCATGCCTGATTGACTTCTCTGAGTATATGCGCCCATGAGGAGGTTCTCCTTTACCGTCAGGTCTCCAAAAATCCTGCGGCCTTCAGGAACCAGGCTGATCCCCATCCTGGATCGTTCATGGGGAACGCTTGCCGTGATATCCCGGCCTTCAAAAAAGATATGTCCGCTTCGGGCTTTGATCAGACCCATCACCGTTCGAAGAATCGTGCTCTTCCCGGCACCGTTGGCACCAATAATCGAGACCAGTTCTCCCTTTTCCACAGTAAAATTGACTCCTCTTAATGCCTGAAATTCTCCGAAATAAACATCGATCGATTTGACCTCAAGCATTTTCAGTCTCCTTACCCAGGTAAGCTTCAATGACCCTCGGGTTGGATTGAATCTGTTCAGGAGTCCCCTCGGCTATTTTTGATCCATGATCCAGAACCATGATCCGGGTGCATAACCCCATTACGACTTTCATGTTGTGCTCAATGAGAAGAATTCCGATTCCGCGGAGATTCACTTTTCGAATGAGTTCCATGAGAGATATCGACTCTTCGTATCGCAGCCCGGCAGAGGGCTCGTCCAAAAGCAGGAGTTTTGGATTAAGTGCAAGGGCACGGGCGATCTCCAGGCGCTTCTTGAACCCCAGCGGAAGATTTTTTGCGTCTTTTTCAGTAAACCCCTTAAGCCCGGTTTCCTCCACGATTTCATCGATCTTCCTCATGACATCAGGATTTCGACATGAACGAATGGATTCCCTCAGCGATGGGTAAAATGCATGGCCGGATGCCACAAGCAGATTGGTCTTGACGTCCAGATTCTGAAAAGGTCTGACGATCTGAAACGTCCTTCCTACCCCCAGGCGGCTGACCTGGTGAGGCTTGAGGCCAAGAATGGATCGCCCGAGATAGAAAATATCTCCTCCGGTGGGACGGTGAATCCCGGTAATCAGATTAAAAAGTGTTGTCTTTCCGGCGCCGTTGGGACCGAT
>JBFMEI010000049.1:0-10257 GCA_040753295.1 Thermodesulfobacteriota bacterium
CGATAATGTCGTAAATTTCCTCAAAGGTCAGTCCCTGGGTCACCATTTTCTGATGGATGCTGTAAAGATGCTTGTATCTTCCCAGAACCTCTCCTTTGAGATTCGAAGCTTCTATTTTTTCTTTGATCAGAGCCTTAACCGTGTCGATATATTTTTCGCTTTCAACAAATCCTTTATTGATCCGGCTTTTGATTTTTGAATACCCGCCGTAATTGACATTCATAAACGCAATATCTTCCAGTTCCTGCTTGATCCAGTAAATGCCGAGTCTGGCGGCGATCGGTGTATAAATATCAAGAGTTTCCTGTGCGATTTCTTTGCGCTTGACCTCTTTATGGTACTGCAGGGTCCTCAAGTTGTGCAGGCGGTCGGCAAGTTTGATCAAAATGACTCGAATATCGTCGGCCATGGCCAGAATCATTTTTCGGATGTTTTCCGCCTGGCGCTCCTGTGCGCTGGTGAAAGGGAGGACACTCAGCTTGGTCACACCCGAAACAATGTGAGCAACCTCCTGTCCGAACATCTCTTTCAAATCCTCATGGGTGACCTTGGTGTCTTTAGCGTCTTCGATGACGTCATGAAGCAAGCCGGCGGCAATACTGACCGGATCAAGATTCATGTCTGCAAGAATCCCGGCCACTTCAAGAGGGTGCATCAGATACGGTTCTCCGGAAAGCCTGAGCTGCCCCTGATGAACCCTTGCCGAATAGATATATGCACGGTTGATGATATCCACATCGGAATCCGGATTTTTTTCAAGGATTTTATCGATGATATCGTTGATTCGAATCATGAATCAGAGCCTGAATCGGCGTTGAGCCGCCAACGGTAAAGGGTTCGGCATTAATATGCCTTTGCAAAGACAACCCGTTCTCTGCTCGGTTTTCCGCAATAGATGCAATTCCCGTGTTCCTTTTCAGCGTCGAGGGGAACGCACCGGATGGTCGCCCCCAGGTCCTCTTTGATTTTGGATTCGCACCCTTCAGACCCGCACCAGTGGGAGTAGGCAAATCCGCCGTGAATTTCAGGCTTTTCAGAATTCACGGGGGTAAAGAATCCGTAGAAGCCTTTTCGATCATCAATGGAAATGGAATTGGATTTTCTGAAACCGGATGCGCGATCGAAAAGGGTTTTCTGAATTTCGTCCAGGATTTTAGGGAGTTCGCGGGTAAAACGATCCTTCTTGACGGATAATTTTTCTTTATGCGGGATATCCCGTCGACCCATAACAACGGCATTCTGGGCGATATCCCTGGGGCCGATTTCAACACGAACCGGGATTCCTTTCTTGATCCATTCCCAGCCTCTGGCTCCTCCAATCTCTCTGGAATCGATCTCAATTCTCACCCGGCCTGAATTGTAAGGAATTTCTTTCAGTTCCCGGGCAAGGCGGTCCGTGTATTCCATGACAGAGGTTTTTTCATCTTCGGTTCGAAAGATCGGAAGCAATACCACGTGAGAAGAGGCGACTTTGGGAGGGAGGATGATTCCGTCGTCGTCTCCATGGGTCATGATCAATCCACCGATCAGCCGGGTGGATGCGCCCCAGGAAGTCGTCCATGCATATTCTTCCTTTTCTTCAAAATTTTGAAATTTGATTTGAGAGGCTCTTGCGAAATTTTGTCCTAAAAAGTGGGAGGTGCCGGTCTGAAGGGCTTTTCGATCCTGCATCATGGCTTCGATCGAGAGCGTATCCACAGCTCCGGGAAATCGCTCAGAAGGTGTTTTTTTCCCTTTGACCACAGGGATTGCAAGGTACTCTTCGGCCAGCCGTGCATAGGTATCAAGCATCAACCGGGTTCTTTCGATGGCTTCTCCGGGAGTGGCATGGACCGTATGCCCTTCCTGCCATAAAAATTCGCTGGTTCTCAGAAATATGCGGGTGCGCATCTCCCATCGAACGACATTTCCCCATTGATTGACCAGCAATGGGAGGTCCCGATAACTGGAAACCCATCGGGAAAAGGAGTCTCCGATAATGGTTTCAGAGGTCGGGCGAACCACCAGCGGCTCCTGAAGCTCACCCCCGGGGATCAGGGTTCCATCAGGCCCTTTTTCAAGCCGGTGATGCGTTACCACGGCACATTCCTTGGCAAACCCCTCCACATGCTCCGCTTCTTTTTCAAGAAAGGAAAGGGGAATAAGAAGGGGAAAATACGCATTCCTAACGCCGGTATCCTTGAACATGCCGTCAAGGGCGGAAACAATATGTTCCCAGAGGGCATATCCCCAGGGTTTAATTACCATGCATCCTCTTACCGAGGAGCGCTCAGCCAGATCCGAGGCCTTAATGACTTCCTGATACCATTCAGGGAAATCTTCTTCACGTGTGGGTGATACTGCTGTCTGCCCCTTTTTTTTCATGCATCTCCTTTTTCTTTATTTTCGAATGTTTCGACTTCATTAAGAAGGACATCCACCAGGCGTTCCTGGGGGAATTTTTTAATCACTTTTCCCTTTCTGAATAGAATCCCGGCTCCGTCACCTCCTGCAATTCCGATATCAGCCTCTTTTGCTTCGCCGGGACCATTGACCACACACCCCATGATCGCCAGTTTGATGGGAAGGGATTTCGTGATCAACGCATTTTCGACCTGATCCACGATTTTGAATAAATCAATGTTGCACCGTCCGCACGTGGGACAGGAAACGATTTCAGGTCCATGCCTTCGGATGTTGAGGGCTTTCAAAATCTCATACCCCACCCGCACCTCTTCCACAGGGTCTCGGGTTAAGGATACACGGATGGTATCCCCGATCCCTTCGGCAAGAAGCATTCCGATACCGATGGCGGATTTGGTGATCCCTGAAAAAAGAGACCCGGCCTCAGTGATCCCGACATGAACCGGATAATCGGATTTTTCGGAAAAAAGCCGATAGGCTTCCACGGTTCGGAGTACATCGGAGGCTTTAAGAGAAATCTTGATGCGGTGAAATCCAAAATCCTCGAGCATCTCGATGTGCCGCATGGCGCTTTCCACCATCCCTTCCGGGGTAACTCCATCATATTTTTTAATAATATCTTTTTGAAGGGATCCGGAGTTGATCCCGATTCGAATCGGCAGCCGGTAATCTTCGGCAACTTCCACAACTTCCTTAACCTTTGTTTTTCCGCCGATGTTGCCGGGATTGAGTCGAAGGGCGTCCGCTCCTGCCTTGGCTGAGGCAATGGCCAGTCGATGGTCGAAATGAATGTCGGCGATGATGGGTATGGATATGGCTTTTTTAATGGCCCGGATCGCTTTTGCTGCCGTTTTGTCCGGAACCGCGACCCGGACGATTTCACAACCGGCTTCCTCCAGGCGTTTGATCTGAGATATCGTCAGCGGAATATTCTGGGTCGGCGTATTTGCCATTGACTGAACGGAAATGGGGGCAGATCCTCCGACCAACACCTTTCCAACGGAAATCTGACGGGTCTGTTTTCGCTTTATAAAAAACGGCATGAATACGGCATTCCTGTAAAATCCGTCATATCCAATCCGGGATAGATAGGTTTTACCTCAAATGAGAAGGTACACATCCAGAGTGATTACTATAAGCGCTTTTCGGATTCAATACAACACTATTTCCCTTGAAGACGCATTCAGGATCTGATAAACAGGGGCTTCGGATTGAAATCGATGAAATGGAAAAGGATAAAACCGATGAGCACTTCCGAAAAAAAGGATTTCAGGGAAAAACACAGCAGGGATCTGCAGCCGGATGCAGCGGTGCGCGCTGAAATTGAAAAACGGATCAAAGAAAATCAGCTTTCCTGCGCAGCGGCATTTGAAATTTCAAAGGAGACCGGAATTTCCATCGATAAAATCGGTCAAACGGCGGATCTGCTTCGGATAAGGCTGGCAAAATGCCAGCTCGGACTCTTCGGATATGAACCGAAAAAAAAGATCGTCCATGCACTCCCGGATCTTGATCCGATATTGAGCCGGGCAATTTCAGACGCACGGGTTGAAGGAAAATTGACATGCCGGGCTGCCTGGGAAATTGCAGCCCGGTTGAAGATTCCCAGGTTAAGCGTGGGAAACGCGTGCGAATCCATGAAAATAAAAATAAAATCCTGCCAACTCGGGGCTTTTTAATCCCTTATCATCATATTCGGGCAAACGGGTTATATTTCTTTTCCTGGCCTATGGTTGTTGCCGGACCATGCCCGCACATCACCTGGATATGATCCGGAAGGCGAAAAAGTTTTTTCTGAATGCTTGAAATCAGGGTTCCATAATCCCCGCCTGGAAAATCGGTTCGGCCGATGGATCCGGAAAAAAGAGTATCTCCGACAAATACAAATCCATTGGAATAGAGGGAGACCCCTCCTGGAGTATGACCCGGGGTATGGATGACTTCCAGATGGATGGTTCCGAACGCAATGATCTCTCCATCGTTGATTTCTCTGTCCGGCGGAGGAGAATCGTCGGCGTCAAGTCCCCATCGGGAAGCACTGTACGACAATGATTTGAGCATGGGTGCATCGAGGGGGTGAATCAACAGGTCTGCCCGAGTTGCTTCTTTCAATTTTTTATTTCCGCCCACATGATCAAAGTGTCCATGAGTATTGATGATGAATTTCACGTTCAAGCCGGTTTTTGCAAGGGCAAATAGTATCTTGTCCGTTTCATCTCCGGGATCAATGACTGCGGCTTCCTTGGTCGTGTCACATCCCACAATGAAACAATTGGCCATGATCGGCCCTACAGTAAGCATTTGAATATTCAAAAAGAACCTCCTTGTTCGGTATTAAGGTCACCGGCGGTTTTCATAAAGGCCTGGTCGGCTGCCTGATCTTCCATAAAATTTCGTATACTGTCCAGAATGCCGTTGATAAAAGATCCGGAATCCCTGGTCCCATACTTTTTTCCGACATCAATAGCTTCGTTGATGGAAACTTTTGGGGGGATATCCGCCCGGAAAAACATTTCATAGACGGCAATCCGGATGACGTTTCGATCCACACAAGACATGCGGTTTAATTTCCAGTTATTGGAAAACCGCTCAATTATCGAATCAATCTGAGATTTTGAGCGGAGGACGCCATTGACCAGGTCAAGGAAAAAAGGGAGCAGTTTCTTCGGCGGCGGAAAGTTTCGGCAGTAGACTCCCACCATTTCTTCATTCAGTGACTGGTTCGAGTCCATGAAAAACAACGCCTGCATGGCAAGCTCTCTTGATCGGCGCCGGTATCCCATGGTTATTTTTTATCAATAACTTCCATGAGATTTGCCATTTCCACTGCGGAAATGGCGGCATTCCATCCCTTATTTCCAGATTTGGTGCCGGCTCTTTCAATGGCTTGCTCGATGGAATCCGTGGTCAGAACTCCGAAAATAACCGGGACACCGGTTTCCAGGCTTACAGCAGCGATTCCTTTGGAAACCTCGGCACTGACATAATCAAAATGAGGGGTTGCCCCTCGAATTACAGCTCCCAGACAGATAATGGCGTTGCAGTCTCTTTTTTCCGCGATCTTTTTGGCAACCAGCGGGATTTCAAAGGATCCGGGCACGCGCACGATTTCAATGTCTTTTTCTCTGGCCCCGCTCCTCAGGAGAGCATCAAGAGCACCGGAGAGGAGTTTTTCCGAAATAAAATCGTTAAACCGGCTGACCACTAGGGCAAACCGTTTTCCCTCTGCATTTAGCTTGGCTTCAAAGATTTTCGGCATGACCGCCCCCTTATGTTATTGAGTTGATCCACTGGTCCTGGGTGTGAATGGCATAGAGCTTTCTGATTTCCTGAGTTCTTGTGAGGATAAACTCCATGTTAAGGATTGGAATCGATGTTAAGAAGGTGCCCCATTTTCAATTCCTTGCATTTCAAATAGCACCGGTTGTATTCATTCGGTTCGATGGAGATGGGAACCTGTTCAACCACACTGAGTCCATACCCTTCAAGACCGACAATTTTTTTAGGGTTATTGGTTAATAGTTTCATTTTTCGAACCCCAAGGTTTGCCAAAATCTGGGCTCCGATCCCGTAATTTCTAAGATCAGGCTTGAATCCGAGTTTGATGTTGGCTTCCACGGTATCAAGCCCCTGGTCCTGCAAGGCATAGGCTTTGAGTTTGTTGACCAGACCGATCCCTCTTCCTTCCTGTCGGATGTAAAGAAGAATCCCGCTTCCTTCTTTATCGATCATCTTCATGGCCTGATGAAGCTGGTCCCCGCAGTCACACCGGAGTGAGCCGAATATGTCTCCGGTAAGACACTCGGAATGAACACGAACCAGAGTCGGGTTGTTCGGATCGATCTCCCCCTTGACCAGTGCGATATGAAGTAAATCGTCGACTGCATTTTCAAAGACAATGGTCTTAAATTCCCCGGCAATGGTTGTGGGGATGCGGGTTTCCGCTGCCCGACGGACAAAAGACTCGGTTCTCATCCGATATTCGATCAGATCGGCGATCGTGCAAATATTGATACCATGTTTTTTGCTGAATTCTTCAAGGGCCGGCATTCTGGCCATGGTTCCGTCTTCATCCATAATTTCGCAGATCACACCCGCAGGGTTAAGACCGGCCAGCCGGGCAAGATCTACGGATCCCTCGGTCTGGCCTGCTCTGACCATTACCCCTCCGTTTCGAGCTCTCAGCGGAAATACGTGTCCTGGTCTGACAAGATCTCCGGGTTTAGCGCCCTCTTCCACGGCGGTGAGAATGGTCTTGGCGCGATCATGGGCGGAAATTCCTGTAGTAACTCCACATCTGGCCTCAATGGAAACTGTAAATCCGGTCTGAAATTTGGAGGTGTTGTTATTGACCATCAGCGGAAGGTCCAAGGAGTCGATTTTTTCTCCGGTCATGGAGAGGCAGATAAGGCCTCGGGCGTATTTTGCCATGAAATTAATGGCTTCAGGGGTCACCTTTTCGGCGGCCATGGTGAGATCCCCTTCATTTTCACGATCTTCGTCATCGACGAGAATCACCAGTCTGCCCTGCCTGATTTCTTCGATGGCGTCTTCGATTGGAATTAATGGCATTTTACTTTAATTTCTCCTTTTAATTGAATTGGATCTTCAAAGAAAGCCGGTCTTTACCAGATAAGCCAGGTTGAGTGAATTCGGTTTTTCATGCTCCCCTTCTTTTTCCGGCTTCTTATGGAATATAAATCGTTCTACGTATTTGCCAATCATGTCGACTTCAATATTAACAAGATCGGCCTTCTTTTTTTCTCCCAATGTGGTCGCCTTGGCCGTATGGGGGATAACAGTTACTTCAAATTCGTTTCCGGTGCATCGGTTGACGGTAAGGCTGATGCCGTCTACAGCTACCGATCCTTTTGAAATCATATACCTGGAAAGATCGTCAGGGACACGAATCAGGATTCGCAAGGCATTCTTGTCATTTGTTTTCTCCGTAATTTCGCCCATACCGTCCACATGACCAAGGACGAGGTGACCTCCGAGTCGGTCGGAGAGCCGAAGGGCCCGTTCCAGATTGACTCTTGCTCCGATTGGTATCTTTCCAAGGGTCGTCTTGGCGAGGGTTTCAGGGGATAGATCTGCGCTGAAGACTTTTCCTTGAAGAGAAACAACCGTCAAGCATGCTCCGTTTACCGCGATGCTGTCACCGATGGCGGTCTCTTTGAGATCAAGGTCGGCCGAAAACGAATATCGTTTACCGGCTTCGGATGATCGGATCCCTTTTACCGTTCCCAGTCCTTCGATGATTCCCGTGAACATCAGGTTGCTTGCTTATTAAAGGTTGATTCAAATGTTAAGGGTCCGGGGGGGTGGATATACCCTTCGATCATGATATCTTCCCCGAAACGACGGCAGCGGACATGATTTACCGGAATGCTCTGGGACATGGATTCAGGTCCGACTCCCCGGCAGATGGGAATTCCATCATCTCCTCCCAGGAGTTTTGGCCCAAAAAAGAGGATAATCTTGTCGATAATATCATCTGACAGGGCTGATCCGAAAACCCGGCTTCCCCCTTCGAGAAGGATGCTGGATATTCCCTGTTTTCCCAAAATAGTCATCAAGGCATTCAGATCAATCCTGTTGTTTTTAGTCGGAGCTTGAAGGATTCGATTGCGGCCTTGTTCGATTTTCGCTTTTTTTTCAATCTGGTTTGCATCGAATCGATCTCTATTTCCAATAACAATGAGTGTATCAGATTCAGATTCGGCCCGCAATACCCTGGCGGTTTCGGGAATCGATAAATGAGTATCCAGTATGATCCGGACAGGGTCTGATCCGCGTTTTCCCGACATACGGGTCGTCAACAACGGATCGTCTCTTAATATGGTATTGATTCCCACCATAACCGCATCTGAAGCATGCCTAAGCTGGTGGACAAACCGTCTCGATTTTTCATTGCTGATCCATTTGGAATCCCCGTTTTTTGTGGCAATGCGGCCGTCAAGGGTTGCCGCGCATTTGGCGGTTACGAAAGGGCGTTTTGTGACACAATGTTTAATAAAAGCCTCATTTAATCTCTTTGCTTCATCTTCACAGACGCCTAAAGTTACGGAGACTCCCCGGGCTTCAAGAAAAGGGATTCCCTTTCCCTTGACCTCAGGATTCGGATCTTTCATGGCGACCACAACCCGTTTAATCTGAGCCTCAATAATGGCCTGGGTGCATGGCGGGGTTTTTCCAAAATGGTTGCAGGGTTCAAGATTCACATAAAGCGTTGACTCCTTGGCCAGCCTTCCTGCATTTTGGATGGCATTGACCTCGGCGTGGGGCGCACCGTGTCTTTGATGATACCCTTTTCCCACGATCCTTCCCTCCTTGACCAGGATCGCTCCGACCAGGGGATTGGGGGAAGCATACCCTTCTCCTTTGCGTGCAAGGCGCAAGGCCGTTTTCATAAAATATCGATCATCCATCGTGTCTCTATGGTGTATCAGGAGAATGGGCTATTGTTTATCAAGAAGGCTTTTGAGCTCGGCAAAAAAATCATTCACATCCTTGAATTCCCTGTAAACGGATGCAAATCGAACATAGGCGACATCATCCAGCTCATGGAGTTTTGACATGATTTTTTCACCGATCCATCGAGAGGGGATCTCTTTTTCGCCCGTTTCTTTAAGGTCACGCTCTAAATTATCGATGAATTCTTCGATGACATGAATACTGATATTCCGTTTTTCGCAGGCCCTTTTCATGCCGGAGCGGACTTTTTCCCTTGAAAATACTTCACGCCGCCCATCCTTCTTGATAATCATTACAGGAATCTCTTCAATATATTCATAAGTGGTAAATCGCCGGTTGCAGGTGATGCATTCCCGCCGTCGACGGATCACATCTCCGTCCTTTCCAAGTCTGGAATCAATGACTTTATTGTCGAGTTCTCCACAGAATGGGCACTTCATGAATCCTCTCCCTTATGGTGGTCCGAAATGCAAATCACCCCCACTTCGGCTTCCTGAAGCATCTGTCCGGACATGGGATCAGCATATCCGGAGCGGTAATAAACTTTTTTAATTCCGGCATTAATGATCATTTTAGCACAAATGGAACAGGGGAGATTGGTGCAATACAGGCTGGCTCCTTTAATGGATACCCCGTGATAGGCCGCTTGTATGATGGCGTTTTGTTCGGCATGGATCCCCCGGCACAGTTCGTGTCGTTCTCCGGATGCCAGATGAAGCTGTTCCCTCAGACACCCGGTCTCCCGGCAATGCCGAATTCCGGACGGAGCACCGTTGTATCCGGTCGAAAGGATTCGTTTATCCTTGACGATTACCGATCCCACAGAGCGCCGCAGACATGTAGAGCGCTTCGAGACCAGAACCGCGATATCCATAAAATATGTTTCCCAGGGAGGCCTGGATGGATACTCATCCATTAAATGACCCCCCTATCGGTGTGAAAATCGAATGAAAATGCGGCACAGAGCTCCTCAACTTTTTTCTTGATCGTTTTCAGGATTCTTTCATTCTGATGCTGCTTCAACACTTCGGTTATTAACCCGGCGATGATATCCATTTCCGGCGCTCCCATCCCCCGGGTGGTAACAGCCGGAGTTCCGATTCGAATTCCGCTGGTAATTGACGGACCCTTGGGATCAAACGGGATGGCATTTTTATTGACTGTAATTCCGGCGGTTTCCAGTGCTTCCTCTGCAGCTTTTCCGGTGATCTGAAAATTCCTGAGATCCAAAAGGATCATGTGATTGTCGGTTCCACCGGATACCATCATTACTCCAAGATCGTGCAACCGGCCGGCAAGGGTCTTGGCATTTGAAATGACCTGTTTCTGATAATGCTTGAATTCCCGGGAAAGGGCCTCCTTAAATGCTACGGCCTA
>JBFMEI010000050.1:0-10217 GCA_040753295.1 Thermodesulfobacteriota bacterium
AAGGGAAGCTCTCGGCCGATGATAAAAATGCCGTCATGAAGCGGATCAAAACCACAACGGATCTGAAAGAAATGAAAGGCGCGGATATGGTTGTGGAAGCGGCGACCGAAAACGAAGCGATCAAGTTCCGGATCTTTAAAGACCTGGATGCCGTCACCCCTTCCCATGCCATCCTGGCGACCAACACCTCGTCGATTCCCATCGGGAGAATTGCTTCCAAAACCGCTCGCCCGGAAAAGGTGATCGGGATGCATTTCATGAATCCGGTTCCGGTCATGAAGCTTGTCGAAATCATACCGGCCATGACCACCTCTGCAGAGACCTTTCAGGCCACATGGGATTTGGCCGTTGCTTTTGGAAAGACTCCGGCCAGGTCTGAAGACTATCCGGGATTTATCGCCAATCGCATCTTGATGCCGATGATCAACGAAGCCGTCTATTGTCTATACCATGGGGTTGGGACCCGTGAAGACATCGATACGGTCATGAAGCTTGGAATGAACCATCCCATGGGGCCCCTGGCACTCGCTGATCTTATCGGTTTAGATACCTGCCTGGCCATCATGGAAACCTTGTATGACGGATTTAAAGATCCGAAATATCGGCCGTGTCCGTTGTTGAAGAAATATGTGGAAGCCGGGTGGTTCGGCAGGAAAAACGGAAAAGGATTTTATACCTATTGAGCATTAAAAGGAGGTAGCAATGGTCTCCATCGGCAAGCGGATCAAGGAATTCAGGACAAAGAGAAAAATGAGCTATGACCGTCTGGCCAATGAAACCGGATTCTCCATCGATTATCTGAAACAGGTCGAATCCGGAAAGATCACTCCGCCGGTCGGGACTCTATTGACCATCGCCCGAGCCCTTGAAATCGATTCCGGCATTTTTCTGAGGCAGCAGGAATCGAGCCTTAACAAACGAATTAAAGCCTATACTCAGCGGACGGATAATTACGCTTATACGACCCTGACTCCCGGTGCGGAGAATAAACACCTGAAAGCTTTTCGGGTTTTTGTAGAGCCCATGCAGGAGCATAAAGGAGTCGGGTATCAGCATGAGGGGGAGGAATTTGTGTATGTTCTATCCGGTGCGGTTGAGATTCAGGTGGGCGAACATGTCAACAGACTCGAAAAAAATGAATCTCTTCATTTTAATTCCGGAATCCGTCATCACTTGAAAAATACCGGGGAGGTTCGGGCTGAACTTCTGGTGGTAATTTATGGTGCGTAACGGGTTTTACCGGGGTTCAAGCAGAGGAGAATAGAAAGGCGGGAAGAATATGCTTTTTAAATTAACCGATGAACAAATGATGATCCAGTCCATGATCAGGGACTTTTCGAGGGAGGTGATCGCCCCGACGGCAATGGAGAGGGATCAGACAAAAGAATTTCCCGCAGATAATCTTAAAAAGCTGGCCGAACTGGGATTGATGGGGATGACGGTTCCCCCGGAATATGAAGGCTCGGGAGCCGATGCCATATCGTATGTCCTTGCCCTCTCTGAAGTGGCATATTCATGCGCTTCAACCGCTGTCGTGATGTCGGTTCATAATTCCATTGTCTGTGAGAGCATTTTAAGATACGGGAACCATGCGCAAAAAGAAA
Organism: Thermodesulfobacteriota bacterium; assembly: GCA_040753295.1. GTDB lineage: Bacteria > Desulfobacterota > Desulfobacteria > Desulfobacterales > UBA2156 > RBG-13-49-15. The sequence goes on from JBFMEI010000050.1 coordinate 1,605, forward strand.
AATTTCTCAAACCCTTGGCCAGGGGAGAGTATATCGGCGCGTTTGCATTGACTGAGCCTCATGCCGGATCAGATCCGTCCCGTCAGAAGGCTTCGGCCCGGCGGGAAGGGGACCATTATATTCTGAATGGAACCAAGCGATTCATCACAACAGGGAAAAATGCCGGACTTGTCATTGTTACGGCAAAAACCGATATATCCGCCAGGCACAGGGGGATCAGTGCATTGATTGTGACCAAGGATTTGCCGGGAATCACCATCGGTAATCTGGAAAATAAAATGGGGCTGTGCGCTTCAGATACCACGGATCTGATCTTTGAAGACTGCCCGGTTCCGGCTGAGAATCTTCTTGGAAATGAAGGCGACGGATTCACGATTGCCATGACGGCCTTAGACAGCGGCCGGATCGGGATAGCCGCTCAGTCCGTCGGAGTGGCCCAGGCGGCCCTGGATGCATCCGTCAAGTATGCCAAGGAGCGTGAGCAGTTCGGACAGTCTATTTCAAAATTTCAGGGGATCCGCTGGATGATTGCCGATATGGCCACTGAAATCGAAGCAGCCAGGCAGTTGATGCTCTCGGCCGCGGGGATGAAGGCAAGAGGAGAGAATTATACGGCCCAGGCATCCATGGCCAAATTATTTGCATCTGAAATGGTGAACCGGGTGACGGCAAAGGCGGTTCAGATCCATGGTGGCTACGGATTCATCAAAGAGTATCCGGTTGAGCGTTTCTTCCGGGACGCCCGCGTCTTTACCATCTATGAAGGGACCTCGGAAATCCAGCGGGTGGTCATCTCCAATCATATTCTTCAGGACAAGCGGAATCCTTGAAATCCTTCAATCCCTTCCAGGTTGCATATCCGCATCGTCTGAAAAAAGATTTCGGCGCCGATTTGCAGGACCGATTCATCGATGTTAAAACGGGGAGAATGAAGACCGAATCGCTTCTCCGGTGTTGAAGAGGCGCATCCCAGGCGCAGAATTGCAGCCGGTCTTTCCATTGCAAAAAAGGAAAAATCTTCGGAGCCCATGCTTGGTGTGGAGATGTGGATATTCCCGGCTCCGACAACCCGTCTGGACGCTTCCATCAGAATTTCAGTTGTGTCGGGATCATTGGCAAGTACCGGGGTCCCCGGATGAAAGAAATACTTGCATGAGACCCCGAAGCTTTTTTCCAATCCCCGAAGGAGTTCTTCCATCCGGCGGATGAGTGTTGACCGGACATTTTCCGTAAGCGCCCGGATGGTTCCTTCCAGAAATGCGGTTTCCGGAATAATATTCGCAGCGGTTCCGGAAATAAATTTTCCGACGGTGATGACCCCCCCTTCAGATGCTTTGATATTCCGTCCGACGACGGACTGCACTGCCGTTACAAAATAGGATCCTGCGACAACAGGATCGATTCCTTCCTCAGGTTTTGCGCCGTGGGCGCCTTTGCCGATGATTCGGACTTCAAATCGGTCGGCTGAAGCATATCCGGGGCCTTTGAAGATCCCCACGTGTCCGGCAGGGAGATCCGGGGAAACATGTCCGGCGAAGATCCGGTCCACTTTCGGGTCTTCCAAAACCCGGCGTTCAATCATGGCTTTGGCGCCGGCGCCACGCTCTTCAGCAGGCTGAAATAACAGCTTGATGTTTCCTGAAAGCTTGGGGGTCAGTCCGCCGTCCATCATCCGTTTGGCTGCGCCCAGCATAATGGTCATATGGGCATCATGCCCGCAGGCATGCATGACTCCTGAATTGCGGGACCGGTACGGAACATCATTTTCCTCCTGGAGAGGAAGTGCGTCGATGTCGGCTCGAAACGCAGTGGTCGGTCCTGGTGAAGCGCCTTGAATGAGGCCGACCGTTCCTGTCAGATCCGGAAAGGTTGTAAAGGGGATTCCCAGATCTTTTAAAATGGAAGTGACTTTCCCGGTGGTCCGGTACTCCTGGTATGAGAGCTCCGGATCCATATGAAAGGTTTGCCGGAGATCAGAAAGCCAGGTGTTGAATGCGGGATCGGCTGAAAGGGGTGGTCCGTTCATACAGGCATTTGAGATAAGGTGTGTCCCTTAATTAAATATTTTTGCTGCAAGCTCAACGTCTTCCGGGCAGAAGACAAAAAGGCATTTTGCATCCGGAGAGGAAACCGAGCCATATACGTAGTTGATGTTGATCCCTTCCTTCCCGAATTTCATTGCAACTTCGGCAAGGGCGCCGGGCCGATTTTCAAGTTCAATCGCAATGACCGGCATGATATCGAAGATAAAATCGTTTCGAGAAAGAAGATCAATGGTTTTATCCGTATTGTTGACCAGAATCCGGATGAGTGCGAATTCAGCGGAGTCTTTTCGCATGGAATTATAACTGGCAACCGATGCGATCCGTTTGAGGGATTTTCCTCTGGCCTTAAAAAGCTCCTGAACATACGATGAGGCATCCTGGATAGTCAGGGCATCGATATTGATTCCTTCTTTTGACAGAAGGGCCGCAAGTCTTCCGAGTTCTCCAGGCACATTTTTCAGAAAAAGAGAAATTTCTGTTCTGACCATTTTCAACACTCCTTTTGTGGCATTTTCAGATCCGCCCCAGACCCGACATCGGTGATTTTGGGGGCTCCGGCAGGGTTTGAGGAAGACCGTTCGGTTTTTCGGGTCAGGCGGATGATCTTGTGTGCCATGGTTTCCCCTATCCCTGGGATTATCACAGGCTGGGGAGCGGAAATCACCCGATCTCCTACCAGCTCCAAGGTTTTATCATCGATGAGAATCATTTGGCTTGCAGCCTGTTTTTCCAGTTTTGAAGCCAGATTCACTGAATTTCCCAGATAGGTGAACTCTGTTTTGATGTAGTTGCCGAGTAAAATCGCATAGATTTCTCCGGTGCTGATCCCGATTCGAACATCGATATTGTTGTCGATACCGAAGATTTTTTTCAATTTGTAGTTTTTATGTTTTAAGGCCCTTAAAATATCGAGTCCACACTTGACGGTATTCAATGCCATCTCCGGATTCAATGCATCCCCATGTTCGAAAATGACCATCACGCCGTCGCCCAGAAATTTATCGATGTATCCGTTATGCAGATAAACCATCAGGCAGATCCGGTCGATGAGTTCATCCACCATCTTGACTGTAAGGTTTTCATCGGAGTGCATCATGATGGCTGAAAAATCCACAATATCCAGAAACATGGTCGAGGCTGCGATTTTGACTTTGCTTCGAGATTGCTTGAAAGGATTAATGGTCCTTTCAACTTTGTTCCGGATGAACCGTGCCTCTTCGTAGACCAGATCCGAGGTCAAAAGCTCTGATGCCATGCGTTTATCGATGATCCGGGATGCATTGAAGGCGCGAACGATAATGCTTTTGACACCCATGATCATACCGATCCGGGCGGATTCCCGATAACACTTCAGCGCGTCCTGCTCCTCGTTGATGGCGTAGTGGATATTCCCCAGTTCGAAATAGACATCCGCCATGACCAGCTCAGACTTGAGGCGCCGGCTTTCGGCAAATGCGGCGATTTCAGCCCCTTTCTTTTTTGCCTGTTCGAAGTTTAATATTTTTTGGAAAACCTTCACGGCAACGAGTCCGGCCTGAATGGCTTCGGGCTTCATCCCTTTTTCCAGAAATCCCTTTTCAAGGGATAGAGCGATATCCAGAGCATCGTCAATGAGATTGGTGGCGCATTGGTGCTCAATCAGTTCCAGACGTGCCAGAAGCTCCCCTTTTTCATGACGGATCTGTTTAAAAATAGCGGCTGCTTCTTCCAGCTCGGAGCCATGCTCCGGATGAATGAGTTCGATCAGACGATGGATCCTGGAGTAATTGATCAGGGAAAACGCATAGGATGCGGCCCGGAACCGGTCGGCAGGATCTTCATGAAACCGGTCTGAAGCGATCTTCTTTTCAAGGGCGGAGTAGCGTTTGGCGCGGCTGTTGAAATGAAGAAAAAGGTTGGCGCTGCTCAATAAAGAATAAATTTCCCCTAAAAACCCGGATAGGAATGAATGGGACTTGGCCAAGTTCAAAGCATCGGTTAAAAATGCATCCGCATCGAGGTAGTTGCACCGGGCCCTATGGACGTATCCCAAAGAGATCAGAATCCGGAGTTTCCATGGCAGGAGCACCGGATCCTGAACAGCTTCCAGAATACAGAGGGCTTCATCTAAAAGTTGTTCTGCCCTGGGGAAATAGCCTGCTTTTTGGAGAAAGAGATTTTTATGCCATTTAGTTACAGCATCAAGTTCCGGAATCTTTTTAAGATGTTTAATCCGGGTTTCAAAACCGATCAGACTCTCTAAAATCTTTTCTTTGGAATCCGGAAGAGCGAAGGACTGAAAAGATTCCTCGATCTCTTTTATACCCGTAGTCAATCGGGCGTTGTCCGCCATTTGTTTTTCCTTCCCAAAGATGGGGCGGAATCGGTTCAGGGCTTTCCGTAGAGCGCTTTGACCTTACCCCGATCAATGGATCCATCTCCCTTGAGGGGCATTTCGGATACAAACTGAACATGCTGGGGTTTTTTAAAACTGGCGATGCGTTCCCCGACAAATGCGATCAGTTCCCTGGAGCTGATCTGCTTGCCCTCTTTTAACTGGCAGACGGCTTTGATTCCTTCCTTCCATTTGGGGTCCGGAACGCCGAAAACAACGGTTTTTTCAACAAAAGGATGCTGAAGGATCGCTTTTTCGACTTCAGCCGGATAAACAATTTCTCCTCCCGGCTTGATCAGCTCCTTTTCCGCCTTCCGTCCTGCATACCATAAAAAACCGTCCTTGTCGAATCGCCCCAGATCTCCGGTATGATGCCATCCGTTTCGAAACGCATAATCCGTATCTTCCGGGAGATTCCAATATCTTAAAAAGACCATGGGCCCTTTGATTGTAATCTCCCCGACTTCACCGGTTCTGACAGGTCGGTCATCCTCGTCGACCAGCCGGACATCCGAGAGCAGGATCATTCTCCCTGCGGATCCGGGTCTATGATTATATGGGCTCAAGGTCGCCAGGCAGGAAGTTTCGGTCTGCCCATACATGGAGAAGAACGTCCCGCCGGTCATGTTCTGATATTTTTTAATGGTATCCGGAACTCCAAGCCCAAGAACCGCGCGTACCGATCGAATGCTCTTTCCCGTCCTCTCACTGGCATCAATAATGGAAGAGAGAATCGGCGGAAAATCAAAAAAGAGGGTGACCCCGTTTTCCTGAATCAGGGATACGGCTTTCTCCGGATCGAATTTGCTCATATTGACATTCACCGCCCCAACATGAAAGGAATTGGTGGCCATGAAAAGCCCTCCGACATGAAAGAGAGGAAGGAGATTGAGATGCACGTCGTCTTGAGAAAGGCCGAAAGCATGGTTCAGATGAATGTTGGCGCTAAGGACATTTCCGTGGCTTAAAAGCGCACCTCTGGGCTTTCCGGTCACCGCTGCGGTATGAATAATGACGAACCCGTCATGGGTTGAAACATCCGCCGGGTTGAAATCCCCCTTGTTTACCATCAGGGATTCAAAGGATGAAAATCGTCCGAGGTTGTTTTTCAGGTTATACCGATTTTGAACGGATGGAAGGGAATGGTTCTCTTTTTCGATGAGATCCTGATACTCATCATCCGCAAAAATGATTTTCGGAGCGCCGTCATTGAGATTAAATGCGACTTCAGGGCCTGAGAGGCGCCAGTTGATGGGAAGACATATTGCGCCGATGGCTGCAGCCGATCCGTAAAGAAGAAAGTATTCAAGACTGTTTTTCCCAAGGATGCCGATCCGGTCCCCCTTTGAAATCCCAAGCTCCTGCAGTCCCTTGGCCAGACGTTCGATGTGATGCTTATATTCAAAAAAGGTGAGGCTTCGCCTGTCATCGGCTTCAACCCAGGCGGTTTTATCGGCAAACGTGACGGCGTTTCGACTGATCAGATCGTAAAAGGTAAAGTCATGGAGTGCCATTCGATTTATCTCTGAATAAACCTGTCCCCACCCGTTGGGATGGGGACAGATACGTCTTCGGGTTAGAGTTTATTTGGGGTATTTTCCGTCAAATGCAGCCACTTTGGTCAATCCGTCGGCTTTGAATACGGCCGATCCCTGGATGACACCGACCGGATAGGCAAAATCCGGAGCTTTAACCCAGATTTTTTCAAGCTGATCCCAGATGCCGACCCCTTTTTCTTTCAACTGATTTCCGGCCACAATGAGGAGGCTCATCTGAGTTCCAAGAATATCGTACATAACTTCAACACGGAGCTGATTGGTCTTTCCAGGAGGGATCCATTGGGCTTCCGTGGAGTAACCGGAGTTGACTTCAAATCCGTCGAGTGTACAGGCGAATTTCAGGCTTTCCAGCATCACCGGGAACGGATTCGGATTTTGAATGTCGAAGACAAATGCGAAATCGAGAGGAGCACCGTTATTCCCGGCATTTCCTTTGACCGGGGCGACTTTGGCGTCATAGAACCACCACCCGAAATAATGGGCCACGTCGACATAATTGAGGGTCACTTTCGGAGCTTGAAAGTTGCTCGCGGTCGGTTTGGCCGTCATACCGGCGCAACCCGCAAAAAAAGCGGCAATAATAAACAGACTTGACAGGATAAGAGCTATCGATTTCTTTTGCATATCAAACCTCCCTTAACAGGGTTGAAGGATTAGGTAAGCCATCGTTTCCGCCTTTTATAATGCTTGACGTCCCGAAAACTTTTTCTCCCTCCAAGGTCCGTCATGCCAAGATAAAAATCTTTAATATCCGGATTTTCCTTCAGTTTCTCTGCTGTGTCATCCATCACGATTCGCCCGTTCTCAAGAACATACGCATGGGGCGCAACATTTAATGCCAGCTTGGCGTTCTGTTCAACCAGCAAAATGGAAATCTTTTCGTCTCGGTTGAGCTGGGTGATGATGTTGAAGATCTCATGAATGAGAAGGGGTGCCAGCCCCATGGAAGGTTCATCAAGGAGGATCAGCTTTGGCTGGGTCATGAGAGCACGGCCGACAACCGTCATCTGCTGTTCGCCGCCGCTGATGAATCCAGCCACTTCGTTTCTTTTTTCCCTTAACCTGGGGAAGTAGTGATATACCATTTCCAATCCGTCTTTGATGGACCTGCCGCCGCGTTTTCTCATATGTGCGCCCACTTTGAGATTCTGCTCAACAGTGAGGTGCTCAAAAACACGGCGCCCTTCAATCACCTGAACGATCCCAACTTTGGCGATCTTTTCAGGGCTCATCCGGTCGATCCGTTCACCCAAAAACTCAATGGAACCGTCGGTAACCTCTCCATCCTCATGTTTTAAAAGGCCGGATATGGCTTTTAGGATGGTGCTCTTCCCGGCGCCGTTGGCTCCAAGAAGGGCAACAATACCGCTCTCTGGAACCTCGATGGAGACCCCTTTGATCACCAGGATTACCTCGTGATATTTGACCTCAATATTATTGATTTTTAAAATCGCATTGTCGGTCGGCAATCTGCTTTTTCCTTTTTGAGAGGAGTTAATCTAAAAATCGGTCCGTCCTGAAAACATTACCAGCCAAGCCATTCCTTGGCCCATTTTTCCGGCCAGCGGCTTTTTAAATCAGGTGTGTCAAAATGAATAATTTTACCACCTTTAACTTCATAAATAGGAACCTTTCCGGCAACCCGGTGGTCTGTTGCAGTGTAGGTAAGCGGAGGTACACCCAGTCCGATATCCACTCCATTGAAGGTCTCAAATCCTTTTTTCAGAATTCCTTCACCGGTAAGATCTCCGGCCTTGTCGGCCCGTTTCAGCGCTTCCCATAAAGCAAGAGTATTTGCCCAGGCCTGGACCGTTCTCACGAGTCGTTTTTCCTGCGGGATGCCCGGGTTATATTTTTTTGCCGTCTCGACGACTTTGTCCATCATGGGAACTTTTTCTCCGAAGAAGGCACAAAGTGTTGCACCCAACACGCCTTCAGCAGCCTTGCCGGCAAGCCTGGGAAGGTTTTCATCTAATGCCCAGTTATTGATGATATGATCCGCCCCAAGACCCAGGGCGTAAGCATCCCGTACGGTTGCGGCCGTGGACATTGTGGTATTCCCATGCCAAACCAGGTCCGGTTTGAATTCCTTCATAGCCAGAACCTGGCTCTTGGTATCAATGGCCACCAGGGATGTGTCCTGATCAGGACCCACTTCAAAGCCCAGAAGCACTGCCTGATCTTTTACGGCTTTGATCGCAGCGCTGGCATAGGCTGAGGCAAACATATAGGAACATACGAATCGGGGTTTCCGTTTCCCGAAATCCGCATGTTTCGGCCATTTCTTATCAAACCATGCCGTCATGGCAGCTCTGGCATTGGTGGAATAATCGGTTGCAGCAAACAGATTGTAGGGAGTCTTTTTCGGATCCGTCAGGTGGCCTGAATAGGAAGCGGAAACATACGGCATTTTATCTTTTGTGACCGTTGGCGACAGGGCTTCGGTATCCCCGGTTCCCCACCCCAAAACGGCGATACAACCGGTCCGTTTGAAGAGCTTGTATTTGGTTAATGCTTCGGGAATACGGTATCCGTAATCGAATTGATACAGTTTGATTTTTTTTCCGTTTACCCCGCCCTGATCATTGACATAGTTGATGGCTTCGGCAATTCCCAGCGCATAATCTTTGCCGAC
>JBFMEI010000051.1:0-10038 GCA_040753295.1 Thermodesulfobacteriota bacterium
AAAATATCTTTACATATCATGAATCATTTGGAATAAAAACTAAAAGAATATGAGGAGATTCTGTGATTCCTTACCCATGTTGGTATCACCCAACTTGAGCGTTTTAAATAATGACAAGTGGGTTAAAAGTAATAAATTCATATGGATATCATAAAAAAGAGTATTTTCAGACATACCCGACAGGTGTCACGATCTTTACTTAAAGAATGTCATTATTTAAAACCCCTTGGGATTAGGTATCACGAGAAAATCCAAACGGTATAGATCCCATATGTCAATTCGAGAAGATTTTGAAAAACGTGAAAAGAGTTTCATGTCTCCTTTTGGATGTCTGAGTTCAATGACACGGGGAAGGGCAAGACCGGAAACTCCATGCTCCATCCGAACCGCATTTCAATTGGACCGATTTCGAATCGTATATTGCAATGCGTTCAGGCGTTTAAAATATAAGACCCAGGTATTTTTGTCTCCTTTAGGGGATCAATACCGGACCCGACTCACGCACACTTTGGAAGTGGCTCAAATTGCAACAACCATTTCACGTGCCTTGAGGTTGAACGAAGACTTAACCGACGCCATCGCCCTGGGGCATGATCTTGGGCATACCCCTTTCGGCCACGGCGGGGAAGTCACCCTTCAGGAAATATATCCAAAAGGGTTTTTTCATAACGAACAGAGTCTTCGCGTTGTGGATCTTCTTGAAAATAAAGGAAAAGGGCTTAATCTGACCCATGAAGTCAGGGATGGTATCCTGAAGCATTCCAAGGGTTATGGAAAGATCATTCCTGACGATCCCGTGGAACTCCCTTTTACTGCTGAAGGACGGATTGTCCGAATCGCCGATATTATTGCCTACCTGAATCATGATCTGGATGATGCTATTCGAAGCGGTGTGATTCACCATGAACAGGTCCCTGAATCCTGCATCACGATCTTGGGTAGAAATCACATTGACCGCGCCACCACTATGATCAAAGATGTCATTGAAACTACTCGGGTCCGGAACGGAGAGCTTTGCCTGGACATGAGCGAGACGGTTTATTCTGCAATGACAACCCTCCGTCAATTCCTATACGATTATGTCTATCGCGCTGAAAAGATCCATCGGGAATTTATCAAAGCCAAAAAGATTCTCACCGAGCTCTATACTTGCTTCATGAAGGATGACGAAATATTTCAGAAAGAGCTTATCCGCATGGAAATGACGGACATCAATCATCACAGCCGGCACCGGGAAAGAATTGTTTGTGACTTCATCGCCAGCATGACGGATCGCTACGCGCTGCATCTTTATCAGAAAATATTCTTTCCGGATTCAATTGTTTAAGTGCCATGGAAAACCAATGAACGCCTGGATGCAAACTATAATACAACTCCCCAGCATCCTTGACCTTTTTTCAACCCGGGTTGAAGATCTTTTCTCGAAAATGGACCATGCCTATCATCGCATCGCCTCGCATTACGGATTCATCTGTAACGGGTGTTCGGACAATTGTTGCTTCACACGCTTTTATCATCATACCTTCACCGAATATCTCATGATATATCTCGGATATCAGAAGCTTGAATCGCAATTGCGGGATGAAATAAAAAGAAAATCAACCGTCTCTTCACACCACACGAATTCGTCTTTTATCTGCCCTCTTAATATTGACGGCCGCTGCATCCTTTATCCTAATCGCCCCATGATATGCCGTCTGCATGGAATTCCTCATGAACTTCATACACCCGGCAGGCCCCCATATCATGGTTCAGGATGCGACTTTTTCACCCAATCTTTTGGGCATAAAGAGTCGATACGGTTCGATCGAACTCCTTTTTATATGGAAATGGCCAGGATCGAAAACGAGCTTAAAACAGCGCTCGAACTTCAAGGTAAATTGAAACTGACCATCGCAGAGATGATTTTGGAGTTTTAAGGTGATTATCAAAAGTCGATGCTCTGCTTTTCCCCATTTTCATACCTAAGTCATTCATGAAAATTTATGAGAAACGGGTTCAAAGGATATCAGATAGTGAATGATTCGGGTCATCACCCCTGAAACGAAATGTTCTAGGATGAAATATGTAAATACCGACTCTCTGAATGGGATCCCGGGACGTTGCCTTGAAGAAAAAAGCGTCTTTTCTTTCAGATGCCATTCAGATCTCTCTTGTTATAACCGGTGCTGCCGGAACCTTAATCTGTTCCTGTATCCTTATGATATTCTTGTCTTAAAAAATTCCCTGGGAATTTCATCAGATCAGTTTCTGGACCGGTATGTTGATGTGGTGCTGAGAGAGGGAAACTTTTTCCCTGAAGTTCTTTTAAAAATGAGGGAGAATGAAACCAGGGACTGTATTTTTCTTTCTGAATCCGGATGCACGGTTTATACTTACCGACCTCATACCTGTCGTCTTTTCCCTGTCGAGCAGGGATTTGTTTCCGATTCGGATACCCAAAAAACCCGATTCATCCACTTTTTCCGCCCCCCTGATTTCTGCCTGGGATCTCGTGAAGAGAGAACCTTCACTCCTTTGGAATGGGTGCAGAACCAAGGGGCTGAGGAGCACACGAAAATGATTCTGCTGTGGGCTCAAACCAAGCAACTTTTCCAAAATAATCCTTGGGGAAATGAAGGACCGATGGGACCCAAGGGTAAAATGGGTTTTATGGCTGCCTATAATTTGGATCGATTTCGTGAATTTGTTTTTGGGAGTTCATTTCTTAAAAGGTATCGAGTGAGGCCCCCGGTAATCCAGAGTATCCTTTCAGACGAGACCGAATTGATGAAATTCGGATTATCCTGGATCCGGTTGTATTTATGGGGAATTCAAACCATCGACATCTCCATACGCTGATGACAGAAGAGGTGGAGACGGCAATACTCCGGTCGCTCTTTTTTTAGAGAACGCCTTTTGGCATCGGCCATACCGGCTCTCCGCCTAGAACATACCCTCCGTCCAGCCGCAGAATACTTCCGGTCATGTACGGAGCATTCTCGATGATAAACCATACCGCATCCACCACATCCCTGATCGTCCCTGTCCGTTTCAGAAGGGTATGCTCGAGAATCGATTTCCGCTGCTTTGGGGTTAACAGGTCCCATCCTCTGGTTTTTTCCGCATGTCTCGTTTCCATAAATCCGAGCATGATTTCATTCACCCTCACTTCCGGAGCGCCTATCCGAGCCCATGTCTCGGTCAACACCGAAATCCCGCGATTGGCCGAAGCATATCCGTCATTAAAAATAAGTCCTGCCGGACCGGATCTTCCGACAATTGCCGAGATGGATGAGATATTAATTACCAGACCGTTACCGGATGCTTTCAGATAAGGAAGGGCTTTGTCAAAAACCCACCACTTTGCCCTCAGAGTTGTCGCCACTTCCAGGTCCCATTGCTTCTGTTTGTATGGACCATGAACAACCGGCCATCCTCCTCGTTCGATGTTATTCACCAGAATATCAAGTCTGCCGAAATGATCGACAATTTTTTTAATCAACAAGGGAATCCGGCCTGTCTTCAGAAGATCGGTTTTGAGAATCATGTGGGGTTGACCGATGGCCTTCAGATCCTCCTTCAATTTCTCCAGATTCTCTTCCCAGTCGTAATAATTGACCGCTACACCCAACCCTTTCTCGGCAAGAGAAAGAGCAATCCCTTTTCCGATCCCCTGAATTGCTCCAAGCACCAGGGCTACCCGATGTTCTGATTTCATGATTTAATATTACCACCTAAATTGAGCGATTGTTGAGTTTGCTGAAGATGCAAGGAAGAGGGTGATGGGCAATACTGGAGTATGCCCAGTGCCCGATGACGCCGCAGGTTCGGCAAAATCGGCAATCCCAAAGGGTTTTAAATCATGACATTCTTTAAGTAAAGATCGTGACACCTGTTGGGGATGTCTGAAAATACTCTTTTTTGTGATATCCATATGAATTTATTATTTTTAACCCCCTTGTCATTACTTAAAACGCTCAATTTAGGTACCACCAAATAATGCGGTCTTAACCCATTCCAGGGACGTTTTCAAAAACGCTTCTTCATCCAGGGTCGATTCCTGAATCGACCCTGTTTTGCTCCTCGATCCATTCACCACGCTTTTCTTGAAATGATCTCTGAAGTTGTCAATATCATAGCACGCAAGGATGAATAGGTCTCTTTCCTTCAAATCCAGCGGTCCGGGCCGGAGAAGATTTTTCAAATAGATCATTTCCATGAGGAGATCATTGAACTGAATGTACATCAGAAGTTCCTGATTGACAATCCATTCCCGAACGGTTCGGCGCTCCGCCCGATGAGCCCCAAGGCAAAAGGATTCGGTCATGAGGGCAAACTGTTCGGTAATCCGTCCGGTTTTCCGATCCCGGGATATTCCTCTTGCCAGGGGATAAAGCCTGCAGGATGTCGGCCTATCCTCATAGATACTGCAACCGGTTTCTTCAACAAAAGGGCATAATAATTGTTCATTCCTGGGTCGAAGAGATGCAATTGGGAGTCCGGATCTTGGTCCGATATGAACCGTCACAAATTCCTCTAAAAACCGATTTGAAGATAATCCCAGCCGCCTTTTAATCCGAAGAATATCATAAGGCGTTAACAGTTGATTAAGATTCCGACAACACGTGTTGAAGCAGGAAAGGCTATTGTCACAATTAAACTGGAAAGAATCATCCATGGAGAGGAACAGAAGATTATCATTCATCATGATTTCCCGATTGCTGTATTCCGTCAACAGAATTCCGTTTCAATAAATTTTCAAATTTGCTTGACAAGCCACATACCCGATGGTAAACGGTTTTCTTTGATTTCATCTGCGGTGAAGATCTTCACCCGATCACCAATAAAATTGCATTTTAATTGAAATTCAACCGTCTCTTTCTTAACGGATTGAACTTAAGAAAATCAATGAAAAAGGGGCAAAAAAAGAGAAAAATGAGGCCCAAAATGAAGGGAGGTGTGGAATAAGAAATCGAATTCGGTAAGATTGGATGAAAATTAAGGCCAAATTGCAAAAAAAAAGAATTTTTGCAAAACAACAATGAGGAGGTAACGTAAATGCCAAGTTTTGTAATAGCTGAAAAATGTGACGGTTGCAAAGGCGGGGACAAAACGGCTTGCATGTACATTTGCCCCAACGATCTTATGGTCCTGGATCCTACCGTGATGAAAGCATACAACCAGGAACCGGATCAATGTTGGGAATGTTTTTCATGCGTTAAGATTTGCCCCACCCAGGCAATTGAAGTCAGAGGGTATGCGGATTTTGTTCCGCTGGGAAGCAGCGTCATGCCGATGCTGGGAACTGAAGACGTGATGTGGACCTGCAAATTTAGAAATGGCCTTATTAAAAGGTTTAAATTCCCCATTCGGACAACCCCTGAAGGAGGAGCCAATGCCTATCCGGATCTGAAAGGCAAAGATCTTGAGAGCGGTCTCCTTGCCACACAAGAAGCCGAAGGGTACAAACTCCCACGCCCAAAAGCGACGGTTTAGTTGCGCAGGCACTGGAGTTATCGTGTTTCAAGCTGAATGAATAATTATGAAAACCAGATCAAGGAGGATATAACATGGCATTACCTAACAAACCCAAAGGGGAACTCAAAGCCGTTAAAGATCCTGCTTTTGAAGAGCGCGAAGTTGATATCTTGATCATCGGCGGTGGAATGGCTGCTTGCGGAGCGGCATTTGAAATTAAAAAATGGTTGGCTCCCAATCAGACCTGCCTGATCGTAGATAAAGCGGCTATGGAAAGAAGCGGCGCCGTTGCCCAGGGGCTTTCGGCAATCAATACCTACATCGGCGAAAACTCCCCCGATGACTATGTTAAAATGGTTCGGAACGACCTGATGGGAATCGTTCGGGAAGACCTGATTTTTGACCTTGGCTGTCATGTGGATGATTCCGTCAACCTGTTTGAAGAATGGGGTCTCCCCATCTGGAAAAAATCGGCGGAAGGAAAGACCCTCGACGGCAAAAAAGGCATGACAATGGGGACCTTGAAAAAAGGCGGCAAACCGGTTCGAACCGGTAAATGGCAGATCATGATCAACGGCGAGTCCTACAAACGGATCGTCGCAGAAGCCGCCAAGAAGGCCATCGGGGACACCAACATCCTCGAGCGCGTCTTCATCGTCGAGCTGTTCCTGGACAAGACCAAACCCAACCAGGTCGCGGGCGCGGCAGGCTTCTCGGTACGCGAGAACAAAGTCTACCTCATTAAATTCAAGACCTGCATGATCGCCTGCGGTGGAGCAGTCAACATCTATCAGCCGCGGTCGGTCGGCGAAGGCAAGGGCCGGGCCTGGTATCCGGTGTGGAACTCCGGTTCCACCTACTACCTGGGCGCCAAAGTCGGAGCCGAGCTCTCCATGATGGAAAACCGTTTCACGCCAGCGCGCTTTAAAGACGGCTACGGTCCGGTTGGTGCGTGGTTCCTGCTCTTCAAGGCCAAGACCCTCAACGGCCTGGGCGAGAATTTTGCGGCGAGCGAAGCGGCCAAGAAAGAGCTTCAAAAGTACGCTCCGTATGGAACAGCTGCCGTCACTCCGACCTGCTTGCGTAACCACCTGATGCTCTTTGAAATGAAAGAAGGCCGCGGTCCGATCATGATGGACACCGTGACCGCGCTGGCCGAGCTCGGCAAGACCATGGATAAGAAGGAACTCAAGCACCTCGAGTCCGAGGCGTGGGAAGACTTCCTGGACATGACCTGCGGCCAGGCCAACCTTTGGTGCGCCACGAACACCGAGCCTGAAAAGAAGAACTCCGAAGTCATGCCGACCGAGCCCTATCTGCTAGGCTCGCACTCCGGCTGCTGCGGCTTCTGGGTTTCCGGTCCGGATTTCGACTGGGTCCCGGCAGCCTACAAGATCAAGGCCGCCAACGGCAAAGTGTACAATCGCATGACCACGGTCGATGGGCTTTTCACCGCCGGCGACGGTGTGGGCTGCTCCGGCCACAAATTCTCCTCCGGCTCTCACGCCGAAGGCCGCATGGCCGCGAAGCAGATGGTGCGATATGCCAAGGATAATGCAAGCTTCAAACCCGAGCTGGCGTTGACCAAAGACCAGGTCGTTGACCTGGTCTACAAGCCGGTGCGCATCTATCTGCAGTTCGCCGCCTACACCACGGCGGACGACATCAACCCGAACTACATGAAACCCAACGGGATGATGTACCGCATGATGAAGGCGACCCATGAGTACGGGGCCGGCACAGCCACCTTCTACATGACCACCAATAAGAACCTCGAGATCGTCATGGAGATGCTGCAGACGATGCGCGAAGATTGTGAGAAGCTGGCGGCAGGCGACCTGCACGAACTGATGCGATGCTGGGAAATCATCCACCGCATCTGGACGGTCGAGTCGCACCTGCGTCACATTCAGTTCCGCAAAGAAACCCGCTACCCGGGTTTCTACTACCAAGCCGACCATCCGGGCCAGGACGACAAGAACTGGTTCTGTTTCGTCAACTCCAAGTTTGATCCGAAAGCAAATAAATGGGATGTTTTTAAAAGAGACTATATCAAGATCATCCCGGATTAACCGAGGAGAGACAATGAACTAATCGGTAAAAGATCCCTCCAGGTGCTCTTCGGCACCTGGAGGTTTTTGTTAAGATCCCTTGTTATGGGTGATTGGTAATGGATGATCGACAACATGCATTTCATTGCCCTTCACCCATAACTTTATTATCACAACTCACGGAGGGATAGCATGACAGACGAAAAAGCAACCCCTGTAACCGGTAGCATTCTGGTTGTTGGTGGAGGAATCAGCGGGTTGACCACCACCCTTGAAGCTGCCGAAGTGGGATACGAAGTCTTTTTAATTGAAAGAAATCCATATCTGGGCGGACGGGTAGCGCAGTTGAATCAATATTTTCCCAAGCTATGTCCTCCGACCTGCGGCCTTGAAATCAATTTCAGAAGAATCAAAGATAACCCGAATATCAAAGTATTTACCCTGGCTGAAGTGGAAAACGTGAGCGGGTCTCCAGGGAATTACACTGTTACGATAAAGCTCAATCCCAGGTATGTGAATGAAAAATGTACATGCTGTGGAGAATGCGCCAAGGCCTGCCAAATGGAAATTGCCAATGATTTTAATTTTGGAATGGACAAGCATAAAGGGGCATATCTCCCATTTGAAATGGCATTTCCGGCCCGGTACGTCATTTCATCCAAAATCATCGGAACAGAAGATGCTAAACGCTGCCTGAGTGCGTGCAACTATGAGGCCGTCGATCTTGAAATGAAGCCCAAGACCATCACGCTGAATGCCGGCGCCATCGTATGGACAACCGGCTGGGAGCCCTATGATGCAAATCGGATCGACAACCTCGGCTTTGGAAGATTTCCGAATATTATCACCAATATGATGATGGAACGATCAGCTTCCCCCAACGGTCCTACCAGAGGTAAAATACTTCGCCCCTCGGATAACTCAGAGCCCAAAAGCGTGGCCTTTGTCCAGTGTGCCGGTTCCAGGGATGAGAATCATCTGCCGTATTGCTCTTATATCTGCTGTATGGCGTCGTTAAAGCAAGCCACATATATCCGAGAACGATACCCGGATGCCGAAATCTATATTTTTTATATCGACCTCAGGGCTCCGGGATATCGATATGAACGGTTTTATAAAAAAATCAAAGAGGACCAGAAGGTACATTTTATCAAGGGAAAGGTTGCCGAAGTCAGTGAAGACTCCGACTCTAAAAATATCACCGTGGTGGCTGAAAATGCGGTAACGGGCGAAAAAATACGACAAACCGTTGAGCTGGTGGTGCTTGCCACCGGCATGCAGCCCACCGCCGCACAGGCGAAGCTTCCTGCCGATCTGAAATTCACCCCGGACGGATTCATGATCAATGATTTCCAAAAAGGGGGGATGTTTGCAGCAGGATGTGCCAATAAACCGGCTGATGTCGTGTCGTCGAATCAGAATGCAACCGGCATGGCGTTAAAGGCCATCCAAACCCTGGTGAGAAAATAGGAGGTTATGATTTATGGATAAAAAATATGGTGCTTATATCTGCACGGGCTGCGGAATCGGAGATTCGCTGGATATCGATGGGTTGACCCAGATTCCGAAGGAAGAGGGATTCCCCTGTAAAACGCATTCCTTTCTCTGCGGAAAGGAAGGCGTCGAACTCCTGAATAAAGATATTTCCGAAGGGATCAATTCCCTGGTCATCGCCGCCTGTTCCCGGAGGGTAAATTTTGACACTTTCCGATTCAGCGGCTGCCTGGTTGATCGAGTCAATCTCAGAGAAGGGGTCGTATGGTCTCACCCCAGAACCGTTTTTCCAGCACTATCGGAAACGGATAAGGCAGACGCTCAGAAATTCGACCGGGTTCAAATGATGGCCGAAGATTATATAAAAATGGGGATGGCGAGAATCAAGAAGTCCAACCTTCCTGAACCGTATCGGTTGACGGCATTAAGCCGGAAAATCCTTGTTATTGGAGGTGGGATTACGGGCATGTCAGCGGCTTTAGATGCGGCCAATGCAGGGTATGCCGTGACCATCGTCGAAAAAGAGACCCGATTGGGAGGGCATGGAAATGATTGGAGAAAACAACTTCCGGTCTCATTTCCTTATGACAATCTCACGAATCCTGCAATCGAAGAAAAAATAAACGCGGTTCAAAATCATCCCAATATCACCATCAAAACGGAAACAGTGGTTGCCAGAATTGCCGGTCAACCCGGTGAATTTTTAATCACGGTAAAAAAACCCGGAGAAAAAATCGAATTTGACGTTCCCTTTCCACTTCCCCCTGAAATGCGTGTTGATGAGAGTGGAAAGGAGCTTGATCCCGAGAAACTTCATGAACGGTATCTGGAATATAACAAGGGAAAACAGGACATTCTGACTCTGGATCCTAATGGTGAACTGTTCGGTGCCGTCATTCTGGCTGCCGGATGGCGTGCCTACGAGCCTCAAAAGGATGAATTTTCCCATCTTGGATTTGGAGTAATTCCAGATGTAGTGACCAACCAACAGTTCGAAAAAATCGCTAAATCCGGTAAGATCACTCGTCCGTCG
>JBFMEI010000052.1:0-9988 GCA_040753295.1 Thermodesulfobacteriota bacterium
AAAAAAGAGACCTGCAGGATCGAACCCGGAAGATCGCACCGTTAAAGCCGGCCGCGGATGCCATACGGATTGATTCGACCCGCATGACAATGGAAGAAGTCGTATCCGATATGCTTTCTCAAATCCAGAGGATCCGGAATGGCTACGAGAGATGAAAATGGAATGATGAAAAATAATCGTTGTTTTTTAAAAATAAGCCTGATAACAATAGAAAGATATAGACGCCGATTGAAGCGTCAACTCATATAAAACCGGGCAAGGGGGAAAACCGTTTCATGGAAACTCATCTCACAGAACAGCTTACTGAAGAAACTCCACAATCAAAACCATCCGATTCTGAACCTGAAAAAAAATCAGCTCTTGAGGAAACCCGTTCGGAAGAATCTGAAAAGCCGGAATCGGCTGAAGAAGAAAAATCTCCAAAAGGGATCGCCTCGCCTTCGAAAGATTCGGCAGATCTGGTCGGACTTTATGAAGAAAGCTTCAGAAGATTTGAAGAAGGGGAGATCGTCACCGGCAGAATCATATCCGTAGATAAGGACCATGTACTGGTCGACATCGGGTATAAATCCGAAGGTCAGATTCCTGTGAATGAATTTATGAGTGAAAAAGGTCAACTGAACGCCAAAATCGGTGACCTTGTCGAAGTGATGGTGGAGTGGTGGGATGATGAAGAAGAGGTCGTAGTCCTGTCGAAGGAAAAAGCAGAGAAAGTGAAGGTCTGGGACGAGATTAAGCAGGCCCATGAAAGTGAAGGGACCGTCAAAGGAGTGATTATCGGGAGGGTAAGAGGCGGATTTACCGTGGATATCGGTGTGCAGGCCTTTCTCCCGGGATCTCAGGCGGATTTGCGTCCTATCCACAACCTGGATGAAATGGTTGGAAAGACCTTCAGCTTCAAGGTGCTGAAATACAACCGGAAACGGAGCAATGTGGTTCTTTCCCGGAGGGTGATTCTGGAACAGGAAGCGGTTTCAAAACGTGCGGCTACTCTTTCGTCCATCCATGAAGGAAAAGTCATGGAAGGGATTGTCAAGAACATTACCGAATATGGGGTTTTTGTGGATCTTGGAGGCGTGGACGGATTGCTGCACATTACGGATATCTCCTGGGGACGCGTGAAACACCCCTCAGAGCTTTTTACCATCGGAGACCGGATCCAGGTCAAAATCCTGAATCTCGACCTGGAACGGGAGAGGGTCTCTCTTGGAATGAAACAATTGACCCAGGATCCATGGCTGAATGCCTCGGGGAAATACCCGGTGGGATCCCGGGTTAAAGGGAAAGTGGTAAGCCTGACCGACTACGGCGCATTTGTCGAACTTGAAGAAGGGGTGGAAGGGCTCATTCATGTTTCGGAGATGTCCTGGACCCGGAAAGTCAGACATCCCTCCAAGGTCGTTTCCGTAGGAGAGGCGGTTGAAACGGTGGTCCTTGATATTAAGCCGGAAAATCGACGGATCTCCCTGGGGATGAAACAGATCGTTCCCAATCCCTGGGATGTCATCAGTGAAAAGTATCCGGTGGGGACCGTCATTGAGGGAAAGATTAAGAATATCACTGATTTCGGAATTTTTATCGGAATCGACGAAGGGATCGACGGATTGGTTCATATCTCGGATCTCTCCTGGACAAAGCGGATTAAACATCCTTCCGAACTTTATAAAAAAGGGGATGTGGTTCAGGCCAAAGTTCTGGATATTGAAAAAAATAATGAGCGGTTTTCACTGGGAATCAAGCAGCTTCAGCCGGATCCCTGGTCGACGGTGGAAAAGCGGTATCAGGTGGGAAAAGAGATCACCGGCACCATCACCAATCTTACGGATTTTGGAATTTTTGTGGAGCTCGAAGAGGGGATTGAAGGCCTTGTCCATGTCTCTGAAATCAGCAAGGAGAAAATTAAAAGCCCCATCGGCCGGTTTAAAGTGGGAGATATCATTTCAGCGAGAGTCATGAACATCAACGGAGAAGAGAGGCGGATCGGCCTTTCGATCAAACGCCTTGAAACCGAAAGTGAGCAGGCACTCTTAAGCGAATATGTGAATAATATGGGTCCTGCAACATCAAAACTGGGGGAACTTCTTCGAAATAACTTGCAGGAAAAATTAAAGGGAGAGTAGTCTCCGGCAAGATCCGTGATGTTTTCCAGAAGGCATCCATACCTGTTTTTTATCCTTGGATTTACGTCCATTATCGCAATCGTCGTGATCTGCACCTCCCTTCTTGTCTTTATTTCCGGCAAGGATTCCGGGCTTGATTTCAGCGAAAAAGTCGGCATTGTTGAAGTGACCGGCGTGATATCCGACTCAAGGGGCGTTCTGGATTCCCTCAAGGAGTTTCGAGAAAACGAATCCGTCAAAGCCATTGTGGTGAGAATCGATTCGCCGGGAGGAAGCGTCGGACCTTCACAGGAAATTTATCGGGAAATTCAAAAGACAAAAGAGAAAAAAAAGGTCGTGGCGTCCATGGGAGCCATTGCGGCATCCGGAGGATACTACATCGCATCCGCGACGGATGGAATCATTGCCAGCCCGGGAACCATCACCGGGAGCATCGGCGTTATCATGGGCTTTACCAATTTTCGAAAGGTTTTGGATAAAATCGGGTTAATCCCCGTTGTGATTAAAAGCGGAGAATACAAAGACACCGGATCCCCGGTCCGTGAAATGACTCCAAAAGAAAAAGAAATGCTTGAAGGCTTTGTGAAACGGATTCACCGGCAGTTTATCGATGATGTTTCTGCCGGAAGGAAGCTGGAAAAGAGCCGGGTGGAATCGATTGCCGACGGCAGGATTCTGACCGGGGAAGAAGCAAAGGGGATGGGACTGGTGGATCGCCTCGGAAATTTCGATGATGCCGTCCAATGGGCAGGGGAGCTGGGGGGGATCACAGGTCAAATCACGTCTATTTTTGCAAAAGAGAAAAAACCTTCCTGGCTGAAATACCTTCTTGAATCCTCCATTCAGGCTGTCATGAACCGCGCCTCAGATCCGACGCCTCATGGGGGATATCTGTATCACCCGACTGGAACCGTCTCTCCGTAACCCCTGATCCATCCGATTCCGATCATCCGTCGTCAATAAAATCCAGAGACATCCCCCATTCCTTTTCGAAGAATTTCCGGAGTATCGTTGATCAGGGAGATAACGCTGGAAGGCTGGCCGGCTACCGGACCGCCGTCGATTATGACTTGAATTCTCGAACGATACAGTTCATCGATCAGATAAGGATCATTCAGAGGTGTCCCGTCCGGCCCGGATGCGCTGGTGGTGATAATCGGATTTCCGAGACCGGCAACCAGAGATAGACAGATGGCGTTATCCGGGACGCGGATCCCGGCGGTTTTCCGGCGGGTCAGCATGATTTTGGGGACCAGTCTGGATCCTTCCAGGACGAACGTATACGGACCTGGGAGAAGTCTCCGCATGGTTTTATAGGCATAATTGGAGACTTTCGCATAATGGCTGATATTCTTCAGGTCGCTGCAGATAAAACTGAACGGCTGATTCTGATTCCGCTGTTTGAGCTGATAAATCTTCTGAATCGCTTTCTGATTGAAAATATCGCACCCGATTCCATAAATCGTATCTGTCGGATAGGCGATGATTCCCCCCTCTTTAAGAATGGAGACGACTTTCGAGATATGTCGAATCTGCGGATTTTTCGGATTGATTTCTAAAATCATAAACACAGAGTCCAAGACAGGGTATCGTTATCGGAACACCGGCTTTTTATTATGACGGTTTGGCGGGCCCTGTCAAGGTTTGGAAGGAAAAGAAATAGAGAACGGATTTCAAATAAAAGATTGATAAAGAAAATCTCTTCTGTTATGCCTTTCCCAACTGAAAACAGCGTTCAATGTGATGCGGCAATACTCATCCCCCTGAAAAGATTAAAAACCCCATTGCCGGAGGTAATGCATGGTAAAAATACAACCCGAAGAAGCCCTTTCATTCGACGATGTTCTCCTGATTCCCAATTATTCCGATGTGTTGCCCAAGGATGTGAATGTTTCGACACGGCTGACAAAAAAGATTACTCTTAATATTCCGATCGTCAGCGCCGCCATGGATACGGTGACCGAATCCCAAACCGCCATCAGCATTGCCAGGGAAGGAGGGATCGGATTCATCCATCGGAACATGGAGATCAAGGCCCAGGTGATCGAAGTGGATAAGGTCAAGAAATCCGAAAGCGGGATGATCATCGATCCCATAACGATTCACCCGGACCAGCCGGTCCATGAAGTCTTAAAACTCATGGAGCAGTATCGAATCTCAGGGCTTCCGGTGATACGGGATGAAAAATTGGTTGGAATCGTCACAAACCGGGATCTTCGGTTTGAGACAAATCTTGAAAAAAAAGTATCCGAGATCATGACCAAGGAGAACCTCATCACCGTGCCTGAAGGGATCACCCTCGAGGAATCAAAGAAGTGTCTCCATGAGCATCGGATTGAAAAACTTCTCGTGGTGGATTCAAAAGGAAGACTTAAAGGGATGATCACCATCAAGGATATTGAAAAAATAAAGAAATATCCGAACGCCTGCAAAGATTCCAGAGGAAGGCTGCGCGTGGGCGCGGCCGTGGGAGTCGGACCCGATATGGAACGGAGGACCGAAGCCCTCCTGAACGCCGGATCGGATGTGATTCTCATCGACACTTCCCATGGACATTCAAAAAACGTAATGGATGCGGTCAGGACGCTCAAGAGCACCTTTCCGGATATCGAACTTATCGCCGGAAATGTCGCCACCGCAAAAGGAGCTGAAGATCTCATCGAAGCCGGAGTCGACGGTGTTAAAATCGGGATCGGACCCGGATCCATCTGCACCACCCGGATCGTTGCCGGAGCCGGCGTCCCTCAAATCAGCGCGATCATGAATTGCCGATCCGCTTCGAGCAAGAGCGGCGTCCCTCTCATTGCCGACGGCGGGGTTAAATTTTCAGGGGATATTACCAAGGCGATTGCGGCCGGCGCCGGTTCCGTGATGATCGGAGCCTTATTTGCAGGAGCTGAAGAAAGCCCGGGCGAACTCATCATTTTTCAGGGACGAAGCTATAAGGTCTACCGGGGAATGGGGTCGCTGGAGGCGATGAAGAAAGGAAGCATGGATCGGTACTATCAGTCGGATATGGAAGATGCGGACAAGCTTGTTCCTGAAGGAATTGTGGGACGGGTTCCATATCGGGGATCCCTGTCATCGAATATTTTTCAACTCGTCGGCGGACTTAAGGCGGGCATGGGGTATCTGGGATCTCGAAATTTAGACGAATTGAGGGAAAAAGCCCGGTTCCAGAGGATCAGCACCGCCGGGTTGAAGGAAAGCCATGTCCATGATGTCATCATCACCAAAGAAGCGCCGAATTATCGACTCGACTGGTAGGGGTGATCGATGTCTTCCCCGAGGAATCTTCCCCAGGACTTTGTCCATCTTCATGTTCATACCCAGTACAGCCTTCTTGACGGCGCGATCCGCATCGATGCCCTGATCAAAAGATGTCTTGATTTCGGAATGCACTCGGTTGCCATCACCGACCACGGCACCATGTTCGGTGTTCTGGAGTTCTATGAAAAGACCAGAGCGGCCGGAATCAAACCGATCATCGGATGTGAGTGCTATCTGGCACCTCGGAGCATCAGGGATAAAAGTCCTTCGGACAGCAAGGGATTGATGCATCTGATCCTGCTTGCCGAAAACGAAACCGGCTACAGGAATCTCTGCCGGTTATGCAGTATCGCCCATCTTGAAGGGTTTTATTATAAACCCCGCATCGACAAATCTCTGCTCAAACAATTCCATGAGGGCCTTATCGCCATGTCTTCCTGTCTTCATGGGGAAATTCCGAATTTTATCAAGGATGAAAAATATGAGGAGGCGAATCGGGCGGCGATCGAATATCAAGCCGTTATGGGAGAAGGAAATTTCTATCTCGAAATTCAAAGCAACGGGATTGAAAAACAGGAGAGCGTGAATCGATACATCAAAGAGATGAGCACGACATTATCGATCCCGTTGATTGCAACGAACGACTGTCATTACTTGAACAGGGAAGATGCCCGTGCCCATGACGTGCTTCTCTGTGTTCAGACCGGGAAAACCGTCTATGACTCCGAGCGCCTGAAGTTCCAGAGCAATGAACTCTTTTTCAAATCAAAACCGGAAATGATCGAACCGTTCCGGGATCGGCCTGATGCGGTTTCCAATTCCCTGGAAATCGCTCAGAGGTGTAACTTTGAATTCGATTTCAAAACCTACCACTTTCCCAGGTTTGTCCTGAACGGGGAATCGAGTGAAGAGAAGCTGTTTAAAGAAAGAGCCTACCGGGGATTTGAACAGACCCTGAGCCGGATGAAATCCAAACGAACGGATGTTGATGAAGATCAGTATCGAAGCCGGTTGGAGAAGGAGATCTCCATTATCGCCGATATGGGATTTTGCGGCTACTTCCTGATCGTCGCCGATTTTATTCAGTATGCCAAGTCGAAACAGATCCCGGTCGGGCCCGGGAGGGGTTCGGCGGCCGGAAGCCTCGTGGCATACTGTCTGGGGATTACCGATCTCGATCCTATCCCCCATGGTCTTATTTTTGAACGCTTCCTGAATCCGGCCCGGAAAAGCATGCCGGATATTGATGTGGATTTCTGCATCAGAGGAAGGGAGGATGTTTTCAGATACGTGGTGGATCGCTATGGCGGCGGGGAATATGTCGCCCAGATCATCACTTTTGGAAAATTAAAAACCAGAGCGGTTATCCGGGATGTCGGGCGGGCATTGGCGATTCCTCTGAATGAAGTGGATCTGATCGCGAAAATGGTCCCGGATGTCTTGAATATCAGTCTGGATGACGCACTCATGATGGAGCCGAGGCTTCAGGAAATCGCAGGAAAAAAGCCTGAATATGCCGAACTCCTCCAGATATGTCATACCCTTGAAGGACTCCCCAGGCATGCCTCAACCCATGCGGCCGGAGTGGTCATTTCGGATAAACCCCTGATGGAGTACATGCCGCTTTATCGGGGGAAAAAGGGTGAGGTAATCACCCAATTCGAAATGAAGTCTGTTGAAAAGATCGGTTTGATTAAATTCGATTTTCTGGGATTGAAGAACCTGACCATCATTGCCGATACCCTTGCGCTCATCTCCAGGCAGGGAAAGGCTGTTCCGGATCTTGAGAACCTGAGCCTCGATGACCCTATGACGTTTCAACTCCTCAGCTCCGGAGATACAACAGGTGTCTTTCAGCTTGAAAGTGCGGGAATGAAGGACCTGCTTGTCCGTCTCCAACCCGGATGTTTTGAGGATGTGGTCGCCCTTGTGGCGCTTTACCGTCCGGGCCCGCTTGGAGGAATGTCCGAAGACTTTGTTCAGCGAAAGCATGGAAGAAAGGAGGTTGAATATCTCGTTCCTGAACTCGAGCCCATCCTGAATGAGACTTACGGGGTGATCGTCTACCAGGAGCAGGTCATGAAAATCGCCGGCGCACTTGCCGAGTATTCCATGTCTGAAGCGGATGAATTGCGAAAAGCGATGGGGAAGAAGATTCCGGCCATCATGGAAAAGCATCGAAATCGGTTTATGGAAGGGGCAAGGAAGAAAGGGATTCCAAGCCTTCAAGCAGAGAGAATATTCGATTTAATGGAAAAATTCGGAGGATACGGATTCAATAAATCACACAGCGCCGCCTATTCTCTCATTGCCTACAGGACCGCCTACCTCAAAGCCCATTATTCGCTTGAATTCATGGCTTCGCTCCTTTCCAACGAAATGGAATCGACGGATGGAGTTGAAAAGTTTATCTCGGAATGCCGGGCGCACCGGATCAGGATTCTTCCTCCGGATATCAACGAAAGTGAAAAGGAGTTTATTGTTTCAGGAGATAGGATTCGATTCGGATTGATCGCAGTGAAAAATGTGGGGGAAGGCGCCATCGAATCGATCCTGGAAATCCGGAAGGAAAGACCTTTCAGCTCTCTTTTTGATTTCTGCCGGAGGGTGGATTTAAGGAAAGCCAATAAACGGGTGATTGAAAGTCTCATCAAGTGCGGCGCTTTTGATTCAACCGGTGAATTCCGCTCCCGAATGACGGCGATTCTGGAAGATGCCGTTGAGTTCGGTCAGAGGGAGCAGAAGCGAAAATTCGACCCTCAAATGGGCCTGTTTGGAACCGTCGGGAATGATGAACCGATTCATCTCCCCCCGATCCCGCAACTGGATGAATGGGATGAATCGGAACGCCTGGGTTTTGAGAAGGAATCTCTTGGATTCTACATGAGCGGCCATCCGTTGTCTTCTTACGAAGTACTTCTTGATAAATTCACCACCGCGAGAAGTATCGACTTGAAAGAGCGGAATGACGGAGAGGCGGTTCGAGTCGGCGGATTGATCTCGACTCTGAAGACCGTTACCACCAAGAAAGGGGGTCCCATGGCATTCGTGATGATGGAAGATCTGCACGGGTCCATGGAAGTCGTATTGTTTCCGACACCCTATGCGGGAGCAGCGGAAATCGTTACTCAGGAATCTCCGGTGATTGTTGAAGGACGAATCCAGAAGGATGAAACCGCCATTAAGATCATCGGTGAAAAAGTCATTCTTCTTGAAAAAGCCGAAGAAATGCTGACGTGTGCCATCCATCTCCATCTTGAAATGGATAGAACCGATGAACCCTTGTTGATGAGAGTCCGGGAGGTTCTGAAACAATATCCGGGGCCGTGCCTTGTCCACCTTCACCTCAGAAATAATGGAAAAACCGAGACCGTTGTTGAATTTCCTGAAACTTTGCGATCGGCAGCGTCCCCGGAGCTGATAAATGAGATCAAAGCCCTGGTCGGATATCATGCGGTGAAGACGGCGATCCGGCCCGTTTCCCTGACTCAAAAACCGAACAATTCCACAAGAAAGTTTAACCTAAAATGAGCGTTTTAAATACTGACAAGGAAATTAAAAATAATAAATTCATCTTCAGCAAACTCAACAATCGCTCAATTTAGGTTTAATAAAAGAGGAATGAATCATGCATCAGGATGATATGCCGGTTTATGCGGTTCTCCTTGCCGGCGGAGTCGGAGCCCGGTTGTGGCCGGTTTCACGGGAAGAGTATCCGAAGCAGCTCGCCCGATTTTGGGGGGAGAGGTCTTTGATCCAGAACACCATCCGCCGCCTGGAGCCGGTTATCGATCTGAACCGGCTTCGCGTGGTATGTGGAATGCTTCATGAACAGGAGGTTTCAGCTCAGATCCGGGAGATGGGAATCCGCACCCGAGGGAAAATCATCAGCGAACCGTTCGGCCGAAACACCGCCCCTGCCATCCTGCTTGCGGTATTGAGCATTCTTCAGCAGGAGGCCGACGCCGTCTTATGCGTCTTCCCGGCGGATCATATCATCAGAAAAGACGATCGGTTTCAGGAAAAGGTCATTTCAGCCGTCACTCTGGCGAGGAACGGGCATATTGTGCTCTTTGGAATCCAACCGGATTATCCTGAAACAGGGTATGGATATATCGAGGCCGGGGCGCGGGTAGCGGGCGGCGGTAAAATCATTAAACGATTTATTGAAAAGCCGGATCGCCTCAAGGCCGAGTCGTATCTAGAAAATGGGAATTTTTTCTGGAACAGCGGAATGTTTGCATTCAAGGCATCGGTGATCGTGGATGAATTCAAAGTTCATCAGCCCGAACTCGTATCCCGGATGAAAGAATTTCTCGAGGAAAAGAGACCCCGAAGAAGAAACATCTATTATGGAATGAAAAGCATATCCATCGATTATGCAATTATGGAAAAAACCCTGAAAGGGGTTGTTCTTCCATCGGATTTCGAATGGAGCGACATCGGGTCCTGGAAATCCCTCTATGATTTTCTTGATAAGGATCAGAATGGGAATGTAATTTCAGGGGATGTGGTCGTCCGGAATACGAAAGGATGTCTGATACTGGGAGGCGACAGGCTGCTGGCTGCGAACAGGATCAGGAATATGGCCGTTATCG
>JBFMEI010000053.1:0-9896 GCA_040753295.1 Thermodesulfobacteriota bacterium
GGCTGCAACTTTAAATGCCTTGCATCTGAAAACCGCAAACGCGTGCAAGATTCAGGTAATAATTTAAGACGCTCAAAACGGTTAATAATAAAATAACAACACCCGTTCAGTCAACGGATTCTCTTTCCTCGATATGGCTTGTGTGTGTTGGCATTCTGATCTGAATATGATACCTTGACCTGAACTGAACGATTGTGGGGACTGCGGAATTTAAAACGCTCAAATTAGGGTTAGCCGATAATAAGGTGTCGCGTCCTTTTTAATGAGGAGAATCAGCAGTGGAAGAGTGGTTCGAACAGATTCATAACAGCGTCAATACGGTTGAGCGGCTCAGCTCTTTTATCTCGGTCACGGATGATGAAAAGAATGCCATTCATTTAACAAGGACCAGATGGGGGACAACCCCTCATTTTGCTTCTCTGATGGATAAAGACGATCCTGAATGTCCGATTCGAAGACAGGTGATCCCTTCCATGGAGGAAGTCAGATCCATGCCTTTGAATGGAGCGGAGAAACCCCATGAATATCAACGGGATACAGAGGATATGCCCGGGTCTATCCTCCGGAAATATCCGGACCGCGTTGCGTTTTTAGTCACTGACCGGTGTGCAGGGTATTGCCGGTATTGTTTTCGAAAAGATATGGTCATGAATCCGGATCGCCGGGTTCGGCTGAATGTCGATGAAGGGCTTAGATGGATTCAAAAGAACCGTGAAATCCGGGATGTCCTGATCACAGGCGGTGATCCTTTCATTCTTTCGGATGACCGTATCGAACATCTTGTGAGGAAATTAAGAGAGATTTCTCATGTGGAAATGATTCGATTCGGAACTCGAACCCCGATTCTCCTCCCCCAGCGTATAACCGCAAAGCTTAAAAAAGCCATTGGAGGATTTCATCGGATTCCTGTCTGGGTCAATATACAATGCAATCATCCGAAAGAAATTACCGGGGAGACGGCACGAGCCGTATATGATCTTATTTCCTGGGGAATCAATGTGGGGAATCAGGCAGTGCTCCTCAAGGGAATCAATGATGACCTGGAAACGTTCACTCTTCTTCATCGGAAACTGCTTTCCGTGCGTGTTCGTCCTTATTATCTGTTTCATTGCGAACCGGCTCCGGGTAACCATCATTTTCGAACCCGAGTTGCCGCCGGAATCGAATTGATCCGGAAAGGACTATACGGCCATGCATCAGGACTTGCCAGGCCCATGTATGCCATCGATTCCGAAGATGGAAAAGAGCTTGTTGAAGCCGAAGGAGTGAAGGGATTCATGCTCCCGGATGGGTTCGGAGAGAACGGATTTCACCGATACAAGACGTCGGAGTTAATCCGCTGACCGGATTTTTTTCGAATATGCGACTTTCATGCGTGATAACCTCTGACTTGGGACATGTGCTATGAAAAACGGCCGAGAGATTCTGACATTTCTCAACTCCCGGAAAGAAGAAATGTTTGCACTTCTGAAAGAGATGGTTTTGATTCAAAGCGGGAGCACCAATAAAAAGGGGGTCGATTCCGTTGCCGGCCTTATTCGTGCTTCCTTTTCAGAGAATTGCGTTGAATATGAAACCATACCGCAGACCGAGCTGGGAAACCATCTTATCGTCTCTTCCTGCAGGCCAGGGCGCGAAGAACGGCAGGCGCTTTTGATCGGGCATATGGATACGGTCTATCCGGATCAACCGCAGTTTCAGTGGTTTAAGGAAGATGAAAACTATATTTACGGGCCCGGAGTGATTGACATGAAGGGAGGACTTGTTGCCGGCATCTATGCGGTAAAAGCCTTGGAAGATTCCGGGTGGCTTGAGCGGATTCCCGTTACGTTTTTCTTGAATTCCGATGAGGAGATCGGCTCCGTGAGTTCGAAGGACCGGATCCGGAAAGAGGCTAAAAAAAGTCTCTTTGCATTTGTGCTGGAATGCGCGGGTGAAAACGGGGAAATTGTCACCGGCCGCAAGGGAAACCTTCGACTCAAGCTTGATGTCCAGGGAAGATCCGGGCATGCAGCGTTTGCCGGCGCCGAGAAAGGAAGCGCCATTCTAGAACTTGCCCATAAAATTATTGCGCTGGAATTTTTGAATGACCACAAAAACGGAATCACCTTGAATGCCGGGAAAATTGAAGGAGGGATCGGGCCCAACACGGTCCCTTCAAGTGCGAGTGCATTTGTTGATGTACGGTTTAAAACCACGGCAGATCTGGATTTTCTTGAAAAACAGTTTTCCCAGATTCAAAATAATCAAAAAACAGCCCATACGAAATGTCGTATCGAGAAAATCGGGGGAAGGCCTCCCATGGAGCAAAGCCCCATGAACCGGCACCTGTTCCATATGATTCAGACCGTGGCCCGGCGATTCAATATAACGGTCGCGGAAGAGTATCGGAAAGGGGTATCGGATGCCAACACCGTGGCCCAGGAGCAGGTTCCGGTAGTGGATGGATTGGGTCCCATCGGAAGCGGGGATCACAGTGAAGAAGAAAGGATGTTGAAAGAAAGCCTGGTCCCAAGAACAGCCCTGATTGCTTGTTCCCTGATTGAGTTATGGCCAAATTATCTCGAAACTCTCCAGAAGGATTGATTCATCACCAACAGGATTGATCACATGAGCCGAGACAAAGAAGACCCCATGGGATCTGGAATTCCCGGATTTGACTGGATGAAAATTCAAAAAGAGTACTGGGAGCCGATGACCAAGGCATGGCTGGAAGCATCTTCAGGATTTTTCAAGCCGCAGACTTCGCCACAGAAAAACGGGCAAGAGACCAATCGGCTCATGAGATCGCTGCAGGTTGCGTTTTCTACCGGATTCGCTCTTTTTTCCGGGATGAGCAAATCCGGATTCATGGATGTTTTTACAAAAAAGCAGATTGGACTTCCCGAAATATGGATGAAAATGGTGATGTCGGGACTGGAGGGATTGTTTGATATCCAGAAACAGTGGATCGAAAAAGCTGGTAGGATCGGCAGTACCGTAAAAGCCTATGAGTTTGAATCCCTTGATAAGAATTTCATAAAAGTCTGGGAGACGCTATACGACAAGGAATTCAGAAAATTTTTTCAAATCCCCCAGCTCGGTCTTGGGCGGTTTTATCAGGAGCGGATCAATGAGACCCTCGATGCATTTAGCAAATTCCAGTCAGGGATGGGCGAGTTTCTCCGGTTGCTCTTACTCCCATTTGAAAAAACCCTTCAGGTAATTCAGGAAGAACTTCAGCAAAAAGCGGCTGAAGGGACTCTTCCGGATAATGCGGACGAGTATTACCGGCTATGGATCAAAATCCTGGAAGGGCATTTCATGACCCTTTTCAAATCTCCTGAATACGCCGAGACCATGGCCGGCGCCCTGTCCAGTTTCGAAGATTTTATTTCTGCCCGGGATCGGGTACTCAGGGATCTTTTACAAACGCTTCCGATTCCATCTCATAAGGATCTTGATGAACTTAGCAGGGAAATCTATCTTCTTAAGAAACGGGTGTCGGTTCTGGAAAAGAAAGTCAAATAGAAGGAGAACGGAAATGGAACGGCCAAAGATATCCGTCGATTTGATATTATCCAAATTGGCAGAAAGTGCCGAAACCGCCAGAATCAAAGCCAAAAAAGCCTCTGATCTTCTTTTTGAATCTTTAGATACTGGAATTGCAGGCACTCCGTATGATGTGGTTTATGAGGAAGACCGAATCAGACTGAAACATTACGCTCCGGTCTCTGAGAATCAGTTGAAAACCCCGCTCCTGGTGGTCTATGCTCTCATCAACCGCGAGACCATGCTCGATCTTCAGCCTGGAAGGAGCGTGGTTCAGAATTTTCTTCAAAGCGGAATCGACCTGTATATGATCGACTGGGGGTATCCCACCCGGAAAGATCGTTTTTTATCCATTGACGATCATGTCAACGGGTATATGGATCATGTGGTGGAATTCATCATGAAACAGCATGGAATTCCCCAAATCAACCTGATGGGGATATGCATGGGAGGAACGTTCAGCGTCATTTACTCGGCGCTGCATCCGGAAAAAATAAAAAATCTCATTACCACGGTCACCCCGTCCAATTTCGATACGAATCAGGGGCTGCTCCATATCTGGATGAAAAAAATCGATGTGGAAAAAATGGTCAATGCGTTTGCCAATATGCCGGGGGATCTTTTGAATTTCGGTTTTTTGTTGATGAACCCGGCGCGGTTGATGATCGATAAGTATGTCGGATTTATGGAAAACATGGATAACAAGGAATTTGTTGAAAATTTTATTCGCATGGAAAAATGGATCTTTGACAGTCCGGATGTTCCGGGAGAGACATTTCGGCAGTTCATCAAAGACTTTTACCAGAACAACCTTTTGATCCGGAATAAACTGATTGTCGGCGGAAAGCGGGTGGACCTTGGAGCCATTACCATGCCGCTCCTCAATATCTATGGAAAATTCGATCATCTGGTTCCTCCCGAAGCGTGTGAACAGCTGACCCGGTGCGTGGGAAGCAAAGATACGGAAGATTTGTGTCTGGATACCGGACATATCGGAATCTATGTCAGCTCCAAATGTCAGAGGGAACTTGTCCCGAAAATCACCGGCTGGCTCAGCGCCCGCGATTCGAATGCCCCCTTGAAAAAAAAGCGGGATAAAAACAGGGCTAAGGCTTCTGAAAAGAAAAAAACAATTCGGCAAACGGAGTCGAAGGAGAACGATCGATGACAAAAAAAGGAGATTATTTCAAAACATTCTGCAGAATCATCAATGCATTCGGGACAATCCGGAACAGAGATGGACTGCTGGATCTGATTGTCCAAAGCGTTATCGACACCATGGATGGGAAAGCCGCCTGCCTCTGGCTTACAGACCCTGAAACAAGAGAATTTTTAGCTGTTGCCCAGAAAGGATTATCAAAAAAATATTTTCGGACCACGCTTCGATCTCAAAAAATCATTCCGATCATTTCAAAGGAAGGATATCTTCATGCCCGGGATGCTCTGTCCGACCCACGGCTGGAAGACCATGAGGGGAAAAAGGCCGAGGGAATCGCTTCAATGCTCATCGTTCCGGTGAAGGTCATGAATCAGGTCATCGGTGTCCTTTCCTTATACACCGGAAAGCAAAGAGATTTTACCGGAGATGAAATCGAATTTCTTACAGCTCTGGCCGAGCAGGGAGGAATTGCCATTGAACAAAGCCGGCTGATGGATCAGCTCAGAAAATATACCCGGCTTTTTCATGATCTGTCGGTAAGCATCAATTCGTCCCTGGAATTAAGAACGATATTTCAAACCCTGACTGAAGAAACCGCAAAAGCGCTGGGTGTTAAAGCTTCTTCAATTCTGCTCATAAATAAGGAGAAAAAGACCCTTGAGCTCGTGACAAGTTATGGCTTGAGCAGCCAGTATCTGAGCCGGGGGCCGCTCTCGGTTGAAAAGAGCATGGCTGAAACGTTAAGCGGAAAACCGGTGATGATTGAAAATGCCGTAGCGGACAAACGGGTCCAGCACCAGGAGGAGAAGAAAAAGGAGGGGATAGCTTCCATATTAAGCGTTCCGGTGATGGCTAAAAATGAGGTGATCGGAGCGTTGCGCCTCTACAGCGCTACCCGAAGGAAATTCACCGATGATGAGATCATGTTCACCACGGCTCTTGCCCATCAGGGAGGGTTGGCCATCATGAACGCATCCTGCTTCGTCGCTCTTGAAAAAGATATGAAAGAGCTTAAGGAGGACATCTGGAGCCATCGCTCCTGGTTTTAGCCGGTTGTGGTTACTTGATTCTGCGAAGCGTGGTGGTACAGTTGGTTACGGCAGAGCCTCCCACGTTGAATACCACTCCGATTTCCGGCTCTTTCTTTTGGGGGGCCGTTCCGATGGGCTCGCCGATAAGCTGCTTGTAGATCAGCGCGTGCATTGATGCTCCGGTGGCGCCCACCGGGTGTCCCTTGGATTTCAATCCGCCCGACAGATTGACGGGACAGTCATCCTGGTCAGTAAAGCGGCCGTTTAAAAAATCCCATCCTCCCTGACCGTCCTTTGAGAGGCCCAGCGCTTCGACGGAAAGGATTTGATTGATGGTAAAGCAGTCGTGGACTTCAGCAAGATCTGCATCCGCAATTGAGATTCCGGCTTCTTCAAAGGATCGTTTCACCGAAACCTTTCCGGCGGTCAATTCGAACATATTGGGTCGTACATTTTCCGGAAGCCGTTCTGTAGCCATTCCGATCCCTGCGATTTCGACTGCCCGCCTGCTGATTCTTTTTGCATCATCCGTGGATGTGAGGACAACAGCCGCAGCGCCGTCAGTAACCAGGGAGCAGTCGTGAAGTCTGAGCGGCGGGGCAATCATGGGGTTTCCTCCTCTGCCGCTATCCGGGAGATTCAGAATGGCTTCAGGAGAGATCAGGCCGAGTTTGTCCGGCGGACTACCTTTCCCAAAATGCGATAACGGATTTTGTATTCCGTTTCGATAACAAAGGGCTGAAACTGCGGCGAGCATTCTTCGAAGGGTCTCTCCGGAGAGATTCCAGTGCGCCTGATATCCTTTGGCATACTCGGCAAAAAGACCGGGAAAAGTCATTCCTTTTGATCCTTCGGTGGGCCAGTGGGAGGAACATGCCAGAACATGGGTCATCTCCTTTGTGGAAAGAAGATTCATCTTTTCCACGCCGATGACAAGGACCCGGTTGAAGCGTCCGGATTCGATTCCGTAGATGGCGTTATACAGCGCCACGGATGACGACGCGCATGCTCCTTCAGTCCGGGTTGTGGGGATGAACCGGAATACGTCGGGAGCCACTTCCAGGCATAACGGAGCCACATGCTCCTGGTTCAGAAAAAGTGACGGACTGCAGGAGCCCAACCAGATCCCATCGATCTCTTTGGGTTCCAGGCCGGCATCTTTAATCGCTCCGATTCCGGATTCAATGATGAGTTCGTAATATGATTTCGTATCCCGGATCTCGCCGGTTTCCGGATTTTTTTCCACAAAAGCGCCGAACTTTGTGTTGTATGCCCCGATGATGCTGACTCTGCTCACGGAAGTGCTCCTGTTTTTTTAATTGTTGTGATCATGTATCTGACGTTTCAACCGCTACTTGCCTGATTTGGGCTTAAGGATCGTTTGCAGGGTTTCGATCATTTTCTGAAACTGGTCCGACTGGTTTTCCATGAGATCCGAAAAGGTTTTTGAATCGGTCTTTGAGTCTGTCGATTCTTTTTCATAAAGTTTTTGTTTTAAATCGGAAATCAGCTCTTTTTGCTCGAGAATCGTCTTTTCCTGTGCCCGGCATTTTTTTTGAAGCTCAAGATGAATCGGGATCGGGACAACTCCAAGGAGAGTTAAAAATTCCCTATAAGAGGCAGTGAACTCTTTAATGGACGCTTCCCATCGGTTTGACTCATCCGATGGATCCGGCTGCGGTTCTTTGATACCGTAGCATTTTTGAAACAGCGTCGAAATCGTTTCAACTCCCTTCATTCCCTGATTCATCCACTGGGCAAATGGTTTGAGGGTTTCCATTCCCTTTGCCCCGCTGATCAGGAGATTTCCAAGAAATTCCAGAAAATGGCTATCCACGGCGTGATCTTTTTTTCAAACCTAATTGATCCAGATCGAGTTGGTACTTCACAGGGCCCCGGGAGTTTTTTTCACCGAATCGGGTGTGAAGCGCACAGGCCGATTCCGGATGAGACCATGAAGTGGCGATAGCCACATGCCCTTTTGGAAACGGAGTGACTTCAGCGCTGATATAATCCAGGGGCGCCAGTGCGGTCTCTTTTTCAACCAGATCATCATTTTCCCCATAACAGATGAGCCAGGGGATATTTTTTTCGGCAAGTCGTTTGAAATTCAGCTTTTTTCCGAAAAGTTTTACAGGAAGGGTTCCATCCTGGGTGATGGGGGTGTTGTAGGAAGCAAAACTCATTTTGGTAATTTCCAGAGGCAGGTCATATCGTTCATGACTGAGCCAGTAATTGATGGCTGCGGCACTCTTGCTGATCTGAATCGATTCGGTTTTTTGGGTCGCAAACATCAGCAGGTCCCGATAAAACGCGGCAACAGGGGACTCGCTTTCTATACTTTTAAGTTTATATACCCATCCCATGAGTTTGCCGTCCGCCACCCGGTTTCCATTTTTCAGGGTTTTGACTCCATAGGCCAAATCGTTGAATCGAGACGGAAGGTTTTTCAGAAACTCGGCAAGTCCTTTGCTCCGAGTCCCATCCATCGGCGCGACACAGGAGATGAGGGCATCCACCAGTCCGTCCAGCTCTCCGGAGAGAATATCGCATACTGCAGAGAATCCGCCCTGGCAGTATCCGTTCAGGGTCACCGCCTTTCCATGATTTGATTTGATGACTTCACAAAAATAGCGGGTATCTTTGGCGTCATCCTCGCCGGTCATCACCTGAAGGGGTTCGGTGATCTGAATGTCCTTTAGAATTCTGATGTACGTGGGGATTCCCAGATTGGCAAAGGAATGAACATAACTGCGCTCTTCACCGGGAAGAAAGGCAAGAATATTTGCTCCCAGTACAAAAGGGGGGAGAATCAAGACCGGTTTTGAGTCTTTTTTCGGCGAAATCCCTTTCTTTGAAGGCAGAACCTGATAGAGATAGAATCGGCTTGTTTCAGTGATTTTTTTAACATCTTCCCGCTCAAAATGAAATCCGAATTCCTTCTCGACTTCCTCAATTGCCCGGGGATAATTTAAAGCCAGAGTTTGAGTCAATTCGTTTTGCCTTTTAAGAAATGCAATCCAGTCTTCGTTTGATACATCGGATAACATTTTCAGGGCGGCCTTAAATGCGTTTTCCATCTCGATGGCGAGATACCGATGGATCCAGTCTGATGCACTTCCTGTGGCACGTCGAAACAGATCCATATTAAAAGATAAGAGCCCGAGATAACTCTCCACGGTTTCCAGCGGGGAGGCTTTAAGGGTCTTTGCGTTTTCAACGTGTTGGAAATAGACTGTGGAAATCAGATAGGGAATATAAAAATCGACAGCGTATTTTGAGAAGGCTGCCATTCCATTTGCTGAAGCGGATATGGCATGAGACGAGGCTGAAAGCGCTTTTTCAACAGCATCGTTTAAGAAATTCTTATCCAATGGTTTCCAGCTGAAGTTCGTCATTGATGCACTCACCTCCTGGTTTGATAACGCATGGGACTCGATCTTGATGATCGTTGAGTCTGCCGGAAATTTTACTTCCGGCAGACTCTTATGTAAAAATGCCGTGATTTACATCACAGCATTTCAGCCGAATGCGGCCTAAGGCTCATCAATGAGGGTTTCCATCCGCTGAAACCCTTCGTTTACAGCCACTCTAAAGGTTTCCGCCCCTTTTTTCCAGATAGCCATCCAGTCATTGACTGCTCTTTTACCTTCTACAGGGATCCAGGCTGCCTGATCGAACATCATATTGGCCGTCCGCTCTGAACGTTCCTGAAAAAGTGAGATGGCGGCAAAATAATTATTGAAAAAATTCCGGTTTGCATAAATGAGATGCTGAGTTATCATTTTCGAGTCCATGAATTGCGATCCTTCGCATTTTGAAAGACGATTCCCATGTTTCACCTAAATTGCGCGATTCTTGAGTTTGCAGAAGATGCACGGAAGAGGGTCTGGGCAATACTGAAGTATGCCCAGTGCCCGATGACGCCGCTTAGGAGTAAATGACTTCCCAATAAACCCTATTTGGTTTTTCCCGGCTTTTCTGCGGAAATAAAAAACTCCTCAACTTTTTTAAAGTTTTCATCCACGAGTTTTTTAAAATCATCCCGCCCTTTTTTGTAGGCTGCCACCCAGTCTGTAATCGCCTTTTTCCCCTCCTCAGGAATCCATCCGGCCTGCTCAAGCATTGTATTGACAACCCGTTCATTCTGCTCCTGAAGTAAAATCATAGCGTTG
>JBFMEI010000054.1:0-9871 GCA_040753295.1 Thermodesulfobacteriota bacterium
CACCACGGATAAAGTGAAAGAGTGGCTCAAGGGGATTGAAGCCCCCACCACAGGAGATGTATCGGAGATCAAAGGGTTTGCATCTTCGGCAGGAGTGGCGGAAGGTCCGGCAAGGGTGCTCAAACTCTTGAAAGAGATTTCCGACTTAAAGCCCGGTGAGATCATTGTATGTCCTTCCACCAATCCGTCGTGGGCGCCGGTCTTTACAAAGATTAAGGCCGCTGTCACGGATATCGGAGGCCTTACCAGCCACGCAGCCATAGTCTGCCGGGAGTATGGCGTTCCGTCGGTAACCGGCACGGGTATCGCAACGTCGGTTATCAAGAATGGAGATGTGATCCGGGTTGATGGAGATACCGGGGTGGTTAAAATTATTAAAAGGGCAACGTAGAGGTACTCATTCGATACGGATGAGCCTGTTGATTAGTTATCCTTAACAGTTCGAGATCTCCCTTCCCTCTTATTTCCGACATCAGGAGAGAGGGAAGGGAGAAGATCAAAACGGAGAACGGAATGGAATATGTCCTCAATTTTAGAGACCTGGATCGGAAAGCGCTTCCTGTTGTGGGCGGTAAAAATGCCAGTCTTGGCGAGATGATCAAAGCAGGTATCCGTGTTCCTCCGGGGTTTGCCGTTACGACCGATTGCTATCTGAAGTTTATTTCCAGAACCGGAATTGATGTCAAAATTTATCGATCTCTTGAAAAGGTGGAACCCGAGGATGTCGCCTCTCTGGATCGGGCAAGCGAGGAGATCCAGGGATATATCACGGGAGAGATGATTCCTGAGGATATCCGGCAAGCCATTGAAAACGGATATTCGGATCTTTGCACGGCATGCCATGTGAATGATGTTCCCGTGGCTGTCAGATCGAGTGCCACCGCAGAAGATCTCCCGACCGCAAGCTTTGCAGGCCAGCAGGATACTTATCTCTGGATTCAGGGGAGCCGGGAGGTAATCTCTCATGTCCGGCGCTGCTGGGCCAGCCTTTTCACTCCGCGTGCCATTGCATACCGGATCAAGAACATGTTTCCCCACGAAAAAGTATTGATCAGTGTGGGGATCCAAAAGATGGTGAATTCCAGAACGGCCGGGGTTTTATTCACACTGAATCCGACCGACGGCGATGTGTCCAAAGTCGTGATCGAGGGGAGTTGGGGGCTTGGAGAAACCGTGGTCTCAGGCTCGGTGAACCCGGACCGTTTTGTTATTGATAAAGTGATTATGGAAGCCAGTGTAAAAGATATATCCGCCAAGCATATTGAATGCGTATTCGATGCCGCAGAAGGAAGAGTAGTCCATGCCGACATCGCCCCGGATAGGCAGTGCACCTGCTGTCTGGAAGATCATGAGATGAAGGAACTGGTCAAGATGGCCAAACATATCGAAAGGCATTATGGATGCCCCATGGATATTGAATGGGCCATCGACTCGGATCTTATCTTTCCGGAAAATATATTTATTGTTCAGGCGCGTCCCGAAACCGTATGGAGCCAGCGAAAAGCAAAATCTCTCATCGGTAAGAAAAGCGGATATGAACTGCTGATGGATCAGGCCATGAAACGGATCCGAATTCCGCACTGATTCCCTCAATTTGTCGATAAAATCGTTCAGATATCAGAGAGAAGTGATATCGAATAAAGATTGTACCGTATGTCAACCGGTATAACCCATCAACAAAGGAGGTTTGGTTTCAATGAAAAGTATGAGGGATTTTATTGAGAAGGCAGAAAAAGAAGGCTTATTAAAGCGAATCAAAGCAGAAGTGGATTGGAATCTCGAACTTTCTCACATCGCCAAGTTAAATGAAGAGCAAAGCGGTCCGACCCTTCTTTTTGAAAATGTCAAAGGCTATAAAACACCGGTCATTACCAGTGTATGCACCACCACCGAACGGCTCTCCTTAATCATGGGGCAGCCGATGAATTCAACTCTGGTGGATCTCTATGAAGCCTGGGCAAGACTGGGTGAAAATTTGATTCCACCCAAATACGTGGAACGGTCTAAAGCCCCATGCAAAGAAAATATTTTGATGGGAGATAAGATCGATCTTTTTAAATTTCCTGTCCCCAAATTTTATCCCCTTGACGGGGGGAGATATTTCGGAACAGCTCATTTTATTATCAGCAAGGATCCGGAGAGCGGGTGGATCAATCTGGGAACTTACCGCAGCCAGCTTCTCGGCAAAGACAAAATCGGAACTCAGTTTATCAAGGGAAAACATGCGGATATCATGTTGAAAAAATATCAGGCCATGAAAAAACCGATGCCGGTGGCCTCCGTGGTGGGATGTGATCCGCTTCTTTTCATCCTTGGTGCTGCCCGGATTTCGGCTTTTGTATCCGAATATGATGTCGCAGGCGCCCTTCGAGGGGAGGCGGTTGAGGTCGTTAAAGGAGAGACGGTAGACCTCCCGATTCCGGCCCATGCGGAAATCGTGGTTGAAGGAGAAGTCGATGCCGGAAAATTTATGGATGAAGGTCCCTTTGGTGAATACACAGGATACTACTCCGGAGTCGGGACCGATCCCCGGAATTTCATTGATGTCAAATGCGTGACCTATCGCAACAATCCGATCTTCTGGGGAACCACTGTGGGGAGGGCGGTTACGGATACGCACATGACCATGGCATTGTCATATGGCGCAGCCTTGTGGCAACAGCTTCTGGCGATGAAAATTCCGGGACTCAAGGCTGTCTATTGTCCTCCTGAAGGATCCGGACGGTTTTTGGCCATCATTTCCATGAAACAGATGTATCCGGGGCATGCAGATCAGGTGCTGACCGCCGCCATTTCAACGGAGATGGGTGCTTACGGCCTCAAGACCGTAATCGTGGTGGATGAAGATATCAATCCCTGGGATATTCCCAGAGTGATGTATGCCCTAAGTTTCCGATTCCAGCCGAACCGCTGCCAGGTTATTAAGCGAGGGCGTTCCACTCCCCTTGATCCGTCCCTTCCGATTGATCAGCGGGATATTACCGGGCGACTTCTGATGGATGCCACCATTCCCTATGATTGGAAACAAAAACCGATTCCTATTGAACTGGATAAAGAAATGGTCAAGAAAGTCAAAGCCAGATGGTCTGAACTGGGTTTATAATAAATCCCATTTGAGGGGGCCGGTGGAATTCACTTCCACCGGTAAAAACCACCTTGGAGAAACTACCATGTCGGTTACCTTGGAAGGAAAACGGGTTCTTGCAGTGGATGACGAGCCGGACATCCTGGAAACTCTGGGAGATCTACTTCCCATGTGCAGTCTGGTGACAGCGTCCACATTTGAAGAAGCAAAGGAACTGCTCCTGACTCAGGAATTCGATATCGCCATACTCGATATCATGGGTGTCGGAGGATACAAGCTCCTCGATATTACTCGAGAGAAAGGGATTCCTGCCGTCATGCTCACGGCCCACGCATTGACTCCGGGGAGTATTGTAAAATCCTTCAAAGAAGGCGCGGACTCCTATGTTCCAAAAGAAGAGATGAGCAATATCGATAAATTTCTCATCGATGTATTGACGGCAAGAAAGGAAGGGAAAAATCCATGGAAAAAATGGGAGGATGAACTTCCCGGTTCTTATTTTGAGAAACGGTTCGGAGCTGCATGGAAGGATAAAGACAAGGCATTTTGGGAGACCTTCAGGACAAGCATTCATGAAAGAAAACAAGATTCTAAAAAGGATAAAAGATAGGGCTGCGGCCATGAAAATTGAACGAATGAATGGAGGAAGCAATTGAAACCGATTCGCTATCAAAAACAAATGGTGGATGAGTTTGTCAGAGACGGGTATTGGACCCAGGAAACCTTTTTCGATTCCTATGAACGGAACGCGAGGGAATTCGGAAATCAGGAAGCTCTGGTTGACTCAAAATACAGGCTGACCTGGGATGAGGCCAAACGGCTGGTGGATGCCATTGCCGTATCCTGGGTTGAGATGGGAATCCCGAAATTTTCTCGAGTGATCATTCAATCCCCAAACAGCGTTTTTGGTTTTCTTTCGCGGATTGCCTGTGAACGGGCAGGCCTTATCTCGCTCACCGTTTATCCGTACCTGAGGGAGCGGGAACTCCATTACATGGTGGAACGCACCGAAGCTACGGCGGTGATCATTCTGAATATCTACAACAAATTTAACTACCTGGAGATGTACAGGGAGCTTCAGAAAGAATTTCCGCATCTTAAATATATTTTTCTGTTTGACGATCAGATCCCTGCCGGTGCTCCGAAAGAGACGTTTTCTCTCACAAAGCTGGCATTTGAAAGAGCAAAGAAGCCGGTCGATCAACTTGTGCTGAAAAGCCGGCGGCTTGATCCCATGTGGAATGTT
The DNA here is from genome assembly GCA_040753295.1 of Thermodesulfobacteriota bacterium. GTDB lineage: Bacteria > Desulfobacterota > Desulfobacteria > Desulfobacterales > UBA2156 > RBG-13-49-15. Next base: position 4,332 of record JBFMEI010000054.1, read on the forward strand.
GCATTACTGACGACCACATCGGGAACTACCGGAATTCCGAAATTGGTGGAATGGCCCACGGCGCCCAGAATATGTACGTCAAAAGGCCGGATCGATCTGTGGAATTTAACCCGAAATGATATCACCATGGCTATTGCCCCACATGCCGGAGGAGCGGCCGGGACGCTTACCTATTTTGCCGCTCCTTTAGTCGGAGCCAAAACCGTCATGCTCGAAGAGTTCAGCCCTGAAAAGGCATTGGCACTCATTGAAAAGGAGCGTGCGACAGCCATCGGAGTGGTTCCGACGCATCTGGTCCGGATGCTTGAATCCGACCACTCCAAATATGATTTAAGCTCCCTCCGGTTTATTCGATCCGCAGGCGGCTATCTTTCCCCTCAGATTGCCGAAGAGGCGGAGAAGGCCTTTAACGCGGTGATCACCAGTGATCTTGGAACTCAGGACATGGGATCGGTTTCAGGATGCCGGGTCGACGACAGCAAGGAGCTGCGGAGAAGGACCGTTGGAAGGATGCTGCCCGGCAACAAGGTTCGCCTTCTGGATAAAACCGGGAAGGAGGTTCCGGAAGGGCAGCCGGGGATCCTCTACTTCAGAGGGCCTCACGCACCTTCGGGCTATTACCGGGATGAAGCCCTTACCGCTACGGTTTTTGACCCTGATGGATGGACCACGACCGGCGATATTGTCAAGGTCGAAGAGGGATGCCTCTGGATATTGGGACGGGCAAAGGATATGATCATCAGGGGAGGACAAAACATCTACCCGGCTGAGATTGAAGGGCTTCTCAACGAGCATCCGAAAGTTTCATCCGTGGCGATCGTCGGATATCCGGACAGGGAAATGGGGGAACGGGCATGTGCCTACGTCATTCCAAAGTCGGGGCAGTCATTGACGTTCCAGGAGATGATCGACTTTCTTAAAAAACAGAAACTGGCGATGTTCAAACTTCCTGAACGGCTGGAAATCGTTGATGCATTTCCCATCGTGGGGGATTCAGGGAAGGTCAACAAAGAAGCATTAAAAAAAGATATCGCTGAAAAAGTTCAAACCGGAAAGAAATAAACAACGGATCGGATATGACCGGATTGAAAAAATCTGTCCTGGTGGTTTCAACCCTTGATACCAAAGGGGAAGAGACCGATTATCTGAAGAAAGAACTCCTGGCCCTGGGAGTATCGCCGGTGATTATGGATATTTCCATGGGAGGAAGAGGCGCGTTTCAAGCGGATATACCGGCTGAAATGGTCGCAGAAGCCGGCGGAAGCAGTTTTGATGAGATTCGAAGTTCCAGGGAGCGCTCAAAAATCACCCGGATCATCACGAAGGGTGGAATCGAAATCGCCGGAAGGTCGGTAAAAAACGGAGCCGTTTCCGGAATCATCGGAATCGGCGGATCCACAGGGACTCTAATGGCGACAGACATCATGAGAAGCCTCCCATTCGGTTTTCCGAAATTGATGATCAGCTCCACAGCAGCCCTGCCGGGACTTGCAACCCGGTATATCGGAACCGGGGATATTCTCCTTTTTCATACGGTCGTTGAAATCGCCGGAATCACCGGAATTCTGAAAAATGTCCTTGACCGGGCGGTTTTTGCCGTTGTCGGAATGATGAGCGACGGGATATCTCCGGCAAAATCCTCAGAGGGAAAGGCCATTGCGCTCACCATGCTCGGACCCTGCGAAAAATGTGCCGTAGCCGTCCGGAAAGGATTGGAAAGATGCGGTTTCCAGGTCATCGGTTTTTCCGCTGCGGGAATCGGAGACCGGGCCATGGAAGATATGATTTCAGACGGCTTTTTTCAAGGTGTCGTGGATCTGGCTCCGGGAGGTGTGGGCGAGCATTTGTTTGGATTCATGAGGGATGCCGGTCCTCATCGTATGGAATCCGCCGGAAAACTCGGCATCCCTCAGATTATTTCCCTTTGCAGCGTCAATCATATGACACCGTCCAAATCCAGGTACAAACCCGACTACCATGAGAGAAGAAAATTCGACCTGGATAAGTATCGGACCTGGATTCGGCTTTCCACAGGGGAGATGGAACAGGTTGCCGACGTTTTTGCTGAAAAGCTCAATACCGCCAAAGGGCCTGTAACGGTCATGATCCCGGATAAAGGGTGGTCATCAGTGGATGCTCCCGGGAATCCGACCTACGATCCTGGTGAGGACCGTATTTTTGTGGAGCGGCTGCGCCGGGGACTCAAATCCCATATCCGTGTCGTCGAAGTCGATTCCAATATGGAAGACCCTCAATTTTCCGAAGCGATCATTGCTGCCTCAACAAAGCTTTTTACATGAATCAGACCGAATTTGTCATTAAAACCCAAACCGGTGCATATGATATCGAGGCATATGTCCGTCGGATAGGTCAGGATTTTGTTGTTGCGATCTGGGGAGGGGATCGACCTCACATCGGCGCAGTGGCCATTGCCCAGCCTCGGCCCAGCCTGAAAGACCCCAAAGCGGTAAGTGCGAGTGCTTCCGTCATCTGCGTGCTGGGTCACAAGGAAGATGAGCTGGCCAAAGCGGTTTCCGAAATTTTATCTGCCGGGTTGAACGCGGTCGTGACCGTGGTGGCAGGAATTCACTGGGATAACATTTCTGCGGAAGGAATCCGACAGGTTATCAAGAACAGTGAGCGGTTGACGGATATGATTCTCGAAGCGATGATGGGTGATAACGGATGAGTCCTCTTCCATAGGATTGGAACAGGGGTGAAACGGAATATATGAAAAAGCGAATTGCCGTAGGAATATCCGGAGCGAGCGGTGTCATCTATGGAGTGAAGATGCTCTCAATCCTGAAAGAAACGGATTTTGAGACCCATCTCATCATCTCCGAAGCCGGGAAGGTCAATATTGAAATCGAGACCGGGTTGAAACCATCCGAAGTGGAAAGGATGGCTTCATGTGTTCACAAGAATACGGATATGACGGCACCTCTGGCCAGTGGATCTTTTATCACCGAAGGAATGGTCGTGGTCCCCTGTACCATCAAAACCCTGTCTGCCATCGCCAATTCCTTTGATGAAAATTTGCTGGTGCGGGCTGCGGATGTAACGCTGAAAGAAAAACGGAAACTGGTTCTTGTCGTCAGGGAAACCCCTCTTCACAAAGGGCATCTCCGACTGATGATGCAGGCTGCAGACATGGGCGCTCATATCCTTCCCCCCATCCCCTCCTTTTATCACAACCCTAAAAGCATTGACGATATCATCTCCCAGACCATCGGAAAGATTTTTGATTATCTGGGAATCGAGCACCATCTGTTCCGGAGATGGGGGGAAAGAACCTGATCAGGCAGGCACGCTGATGGGAACCCCCTCATAGGGCGTTCTCCTTGAGGATCGACCGGCCTGAACCTCCCGCATGCTTTTTAAAATATCGATGCTGCTTTTAAGACCCCGGGCATACCGGGCCAGGGTAAGGGCCATGCCGGAAAGCTGGGCAATGGCCTGAACAAAGTTGACATCATCCATGGTAAACTCCCAGAGTTCGGCAGTATAGACTCTCATGGCGCCGAGGAGGTTTCCGCCGATATAAATCGGAACCGTAAGCAGGGATGCAATTCCTTCTTTCTGCGCTTCTGCCGGATACTGAATTCTAGGATCATCGGAAACATCATAGATCGCCACCGGACCTTCCTTCAGGGATTCGGCAATCGATCGAAGGGCGCTGATGGGGCCTTTGTTGATGTACTGATCGCTCAGCCCATACGATGCCGCCACTTCCAGTTCATTGGTTTTTCGATTGAATAGAAAGAGGGCGCATCCTTTTGCCCGAAGGGCCGTTTTTACGCTTTCCACCGTCATAAGGACCACCTCTTCCGGGTCTCTGGAGTGGGAGATGGCCTTGGTCACGTTCAACAACGTTTCATAATTTAAAAGCTGTGCTTTCATGGCAAATTCCCTCCTTTCATTTTCGCCGCGGGGTTAATCGGCATTGGGTTGTTCAGAAGCGGATTTACCTGTTTTGAGAATTGCGATACGTTTTCCGACGCACAGAAGTTGAGTTGGAGATCGGCAGAATAGTGAAATCAGAAGTGAGAATTATAAAAAATTATAACATGATCTGAATCCGATTGTCAATGGCGAAATTTTGCACGGCTAATATCTAGAAAAGGAGTGAAAATGGTTGAACCCGGATGAAATCAGGGATAGATTCGGTATATACAGACAACAAAATTTTCGAACCAAGTGGAGGCGAAAAGGATGAAAACACATTGGATACCGGCAATCGTATTCTGGATATTCGGCTGTGGTGGGTGGGCTATGGCTGCCGAACCGGCAATCAGTTCGGCGACTTCAGAATGTCTTGAATGCCATGCTTCCATCCATCCGGGAATTGTAGGCGACTGGCGAAAGAGCCGCCATTCCCAGATTACTCCCAAAGAAGCCCTCTCGGTGAAAGGACTCGGCCGTAAAGTATCCGGCGATTCGATCCCTGAAAAAGTCGCGGAAACGGTTGTGGGTTGTGCGGAATGCCATACCACAAGAAGCCGGTCCCATGGAGATACCTTTGAACACAATGGACATCAGGTGCATGTCGTCGTGAGCCCTGACGATTGCAAGACATGTCACAGCCGGGAAGCCAGCGAGTTTGAGAAAAATATCATGTCTCATGCCTATAACAATCTCAACGCAAATCCGGTTTATCAGAAGCTGGAGCTGAGCATCATCGGAAAGAGAAAGCATAAAGGAAACCGGATGATCATCGACCCTCCGGATGATTCTACACGCGCTGAAACCTGTTACTACTGCCACGGGACAACATTAAAAGTTTCAGGAACCGAGACCCGGGATACGGAATCCGCAGGGCAACTTGAATTTCCGATTATTGAGGGGTGGCCCAACCAGGGGGTAGGGCGGATCAATCTGGATGGAAGCAAGGGCGCCTGCTCGGCATGCCATACGCGGCATGCATTTTCCATCGAGATGGCGCGGAAGCCTTATACCTGCAAAGAATGCCATGTGGGACCGGATGTTCCTGCCTATAAAGTCTACGAAAACAGCAAGCATGGAAATATTTTTTCATCCAAGCAGCGTCACTGGAATTTTAATGCAGTCCCATGGATCGTGGGAAAAGATTTCACCGCTCCGACGTGCGCGTCCTGCCATATCAGTCTTCTGGTGAATACCGACGGGGGAGTGATTGTGGAAAGAACCCATGAAATGAAGGATCGACTTCCTTGGCGGATTTTCGGCCTGATCTATGCGCATCCGTCACCCGTTAATCCGGATACGACGGTGCTTAGAAATAAAGACGGCCTTCCGCTCCCCACGGATTTTACGGGAGGGATGGCGAAAACCGGACTGATCGATGAAAAAGAACAGAACCTGCGTCGATCAACACTTCAGGCTGCATGTCTTGGATGCCATGACACTTCGTGGGTCAAGGGGCATTGGGATCGTTTTGAAAATACAATCCGCCAAACCAATTCCGAACTGGTCCCGGCGACCCGATTGATGACGGAAATCTGGAACAAGGGATGGGCCGACGGCAATTCCAATCCATTTGATGAAGCCATTGAGAGAAAGTG